>NZ_JASODH010000007.1:0-146669 GCF_030212035.1 Pauljensenia sp. UMB10120
CATGTACACAGCGCTCAAATCCCTGACACACCGAACAAAAACCAACACCACGTACACACAATCCGGGCATTAACCCCATGACGTGCAGCCGTGCGCAATCCCCTAAAAAAGGCGTGCGGATGTGCACATACCCCTAAAAACTCTCGCCAAAATGCACATACCCCTAGATCTAACGGCGCTACATTCCACCCGAATTTCAAACATGCAGGTCACGGCGTAGTGCAGGTACCGGACGAGGCAGCACGCCCTCTTTATCTAGGGGTATGTGCACGAAAAGGCGAAGATTTAGGGGTATGTGCATCGGGAGGCCTTAAATCTAGGGGTATGTGCATCGGGAGGCGCAAATTCGGCACGCCACGCTCGCGGGGAAGTGCCGATTCACAGACCACCGTGTGCAGCGTGACGAGGTTCGAGAAGCTAGCGTTGAACGCCCATGCGTTGGCCGAGAACGTCAATGGCTCGTATGAGAACGAGTTGGTCCATACCCGCGCATGGCGTGATGTGCTCGAGGTTGAGGTCGCGACTTTCGAATGGGTGAACTGGTGGAGCCGCACCCGTCTCCACCAAGGCCTCGACTACCGCAACCCGGTCGAGATCGAGAACGACTACTGGAACATCGCGAGCACATCAAAGAAAATGGAAACCAGGGCAAACGCCTAGGAAGCAAACCCAGGACACGTCAGTTTCGCGCACCCCAAAGCCTTTTATTAAAATGAGGGTCTTTTCCTGATGGCTCTAACCGGCTTTTTAGCAATTAGGGGACATGGATGAGGCAGCAGTGACTCCGCTCATTATCCAGGCAGCACTGTGAATCAAGCCATTGGCGATGATCCAGGCTCCGTTAATGAGCGCTCTATCACGACCTTTCATCACTACACCGAAGCGACCGGAATCAATGCGGAGTGGGTCTTTTCCCTGCAGGTCTGTAGTTAACTCGCAGTCGAGGAAATCCAGGAAGCGACCGGTCGCTGGAGCATAGGCCTTGTAGGCGGCTTCTTTCGCACTGAAAATGATCCTGTCCCACGCTGAATTTTCCAGGGCTGGTGTTCTGCGAAAAATCTGGCACTCCCCGGGGGTGAGAATTCGGTCTCGTAGCCCTTCGGGTAGTGGCAACGCGCTCTCGGCATCAATTCCGATTCCTGTCACGTCCTGTGACGATGCCACGACTGCAGCACGATATTGTCCGGTGTGTGTGAGTGAACCAGTTGTCCCTTCCGGCCACTGCAATCCTCGAATAGCGTGCGCGATCAATGGCGGTCGGGACAGGCCCAGACATCTCAGGGCATCTCGTGCGCACGCTCGCACGCTGATGAATTCCTCGCGCCGTTGACGCGTCGCCCCTCGTAGATACGTGCGCTCTGACGCAAATAGCACTTCCTCGTGCATGCCCCACGCCACTCGCGCGTAGACCTGTACTGGAAAGAGGCCCTCATAGACCTGTCGGCACATTTTTAAAAAATCCTTGTTGCATAATTTTTAGGAATTAGGTTACCCTAACCTAACTATGTAAATAGTGCTTGGTTATACCGAGAGGGGTCGCTCTGTGAACGCGGAAGTAAAGAATGAAAAGAATCTATCGATAACGCAGGCACTCCTCGTCTCTGTCGCAGTTGGAGTCGCTGGGTCGATAGTTATTGTTCCGCTGACGTATCTGCAGATCTTCGCGACCCTTGCCCACACTTACCTTGTTGCCCTGACTCTGGGACTGTGGGTGATTCCTTGCCTTCTGCCCCTCGTACTTGTCAGGCGTCCCGGCTCAGCTCTGCTCGCCTGCGGCGCTATCGGCGTAATCTCAGCGGTTACAACCCCCTTTGGTCTGGCGGCAATTCCAGCTCTGCTTTTTGAAGGTTTAATTGTCGAGATTCCATTCCTGGTGACTCTGTACCGGTCCTGGCGAACCGTTCAGTACTACGTGGCCGGAGGTATCCTCGGTGCCTTCATGGGTTTCATGGTGCCCGCAAGTATCGGAATCAAAACGCCCGGCATCACGCTTCCGATCATCTGCATGCTGATCGCACTGGTTTCTGCGCTGGCAGGAACCTGGCTGTGCTTCCTCATCGGATCCAAGGTGCGTCTGACCGGCGTACTCGGCGAGCACTAGTGACGGTCCGCTGCCGATGCTTTCAGTGGAAAGTCTTGCCGTTATCTCTGATGGCGGGCAAACAATTGTTGGTCCCATCTCTTTCCAGGTCGCGCGCGGCCAGCTCTGCGTGCTCAGTGGGGAACACGGAAGTGGAAAAACTCTGTACGCCAGAGCCATGAGCGGGCTACTGCCGTCGTCATTACACGTAAGCGGTCACGTTCAGTGCGACGAAGTCGTCTACGTTGGAGAAGATGCCGACAGTCAGGTAGCGACACTGTCAGTACTGGACGAAACGGCCAGTTCGCTTGAATATCTCCTGTTACCACCGGTCGAGGTGAAAAAGCGATGCCAATGGGCACTCCGCGCGATGGAGCTGGAAGGACTTGAAGCGAGAAATCCGTGGACGCTTTCCGGCGGAGAGCGTCAGCGCTTGGCGTTAGCCTCGGCGATCGCCCGGAGACCCGACGTGCTGGTTCTTGATAACCCGTGCAGCAACATCGACAAAGCAGGTCGGGACACTGTCTACCACGTCCTGCGACAATTGGCAGATGATGGAATCGCAGTTGTCCTGTGTGAGAACCGGACCCTAAAGCCGCAGTGGGCAGACTCCCTCGTCGCTCTTCCTCGACCGCGACAGCCTCACCGCGCCCCAGAACCTGTTTCATTCGAACACGCACACGGTGCCCTGAAAGGCCCCGCCATCAGTTTGCGCAACATCACATGCGGTCACGATCCTGTCAGACTGGATGCTGTCAGCCTTGACCTTCAACCTGGACACATCTACATGCTGACTGGGCCAAATGGGTGCGGCAAGACAACGCTCATGGCCGTTATCGCCGGAGCTGTCAAACCTGACGGTGGGCAAATAACGGTCAATGGTCGACGTGTTCGCCGGCTTCCAGATGGAATGCTCGATTGGGCGCAGCAAAATCCTGAACGACAGTTTGTCCTGAACACTGTTGAAGAAGAACTGAATAGTGCCTTCGTTAGGAGCGACAGTAAGGGTCCTTTGAGTCCGCAGGATCTTGCTGTTTTGCCGCAACTTTTTGGGCTGACCGATCTTCTTGGCGAATCTCCATACTCGCTCAGTGGGAACCGTAAAAGAGCCTTGGGGATCGTACTGTGTTTGTTGTCAAACCGTCCTCTAGTTGTCCTGGATGAGCCAACGGCGAATTTCAACCAAAGCCAGGTGCTGGGAACAGTCCTGAAGGCCTATGCGCGCAACGGTGGAATAGTTGTTGTCAGCTCACACGACGAGGAACTGCTGCCGCGTGACGTCAGTGTCGATATGAGTCGTACGCACACGCGTGTGAATTCTGAAGTCAAATCCGATGAACACGGTCCTGTCCGTTCCCGTCGCCGCCCAGCAGATGCGACCGTTCCCCTGAACCCGGTCACCGCTATCGGAGTGCTCATCGGACTCATCGTTCTGGGGATTGTGCTTCCTCATGCGGAGGCTGTTGCGGCCCTCAGCGCAGGAGCTCTTCTGGCTGCTGTACCTTTCCACAGAAACTGGCGCACTTTCGTGTTCCACGCTGTCGCGGCAACGTGCGCAGGTCTGGCCTTTTCCCTCATGGCGCTGCGTGGCAGCTGGTATGTGGGAGCAACTCTTGATGTGGCGCGCATTGCTCGACACGGCGCACTGGGATCGCTGATCCTGGCTGCTTCGTTGTGGGCCGGATCGGCGACAACCGTCACCCAACTGGCGGATGCGGTATCGCAGCGGCTCAAAGTGCCGTACACATACTGCAGCATCATGTTGAGCGGCGTGTCGATTGCGCAGTATCTGCACAACACCCAGCCCTTCATAGCAGCCGCAGTACGACTGCGAAACGTCAAAGCGGGCAGCGCATTCAATGCAGCTCTGACGCGAATTCTGCTCCCTGTGCGCTATGCATTTCCACTATTCGTCGAGTCCATTAGGTACTCGAAACGTCTGAACGACACGTTGGAATCGCGTGGCTTTGGTCGATTCTCGAAAAAAACATATCGCCACACTTATTTATGGCGGCTGCGCGACCCAATAACGATTTTATTGATCTTTTTGGCCATTGTCATATCGATCTGGATTTAGAAAAGAGTATTGATTATGCGAAAATTCCTGTCTGTTTTAGAGGATCTGGAAAACGAAAAAAACAAAGGTATAACCTTTATTGTGCGCGGCGAGGAAAGTTTCCTCAGCTACTCTGATCTTTACCACCAGAGCCCGAGAGTCGCAGGGAAACTCGCTGCCCGGGGAGTGCGCCCAGGTCAGCACGTGGTCTTCCAGCTCACCGGTAATCGCGATCTTATTGATTTGTTCTGGGGCTGCATCTGGCTGGGCGCCATACCTGTAGCTGCACCGCCAGCCGTGTCCACCAACGATCAGGAACGTGTAAGCCGCATTGCCGACATGCTGCCGGACGCTGTGATTCTTACCGATGAACGTACTGCGCCGCATATCCACAGTGAACGGTGTCTGCCGGTTCAGACAGTTAACAGCACTGAAACATACGAAGAACTGCCTCTGTCTGAGACAAACGGCGAATCCATTCGGCTGGTGCAGATGTCGTCGGGATCAACAGGAGACCCCAAAGGCATCATCCTGACTGAGGAAACCCTGATGTCTGCAATGCAGGCGACCATTCCTCGACAGCCACAGCGTTTTGAGAACTGCATGCTCACCTGGTTGCCGCTCACGCACAACTTCTCACTGCTCGGCTTCCATGTCTATTCAATTTTCCGTGGTTATTCACAGGTTCTGATGCCGACGTCAGACTTCATCATGAACCCGCTGAACTGGTTCGAAGCCATTTCACGCCATCGAGCAACCGTAACAGTATGCCCGAACTTCGGGTTTGTTCATGTTTTGCGTTACCTCAAGGCGCGCGGGATTCCCGAGGGAGCCTCCTACGATCTGTCCAGCGTGCAGAAAATAATCAGCGCATCTGAACCTGTTGACAGCAGAGCAGCCCATGCCTTCTGCGAGGCTCTGGCGAAATTCGGGCTTCGGTCCAATGCCGTTGTCGTGGCCTACGGTATGTCAGAGGCCTGTCTGCAGATTTCCACCACTCAGATATATGAGCCGTTGACGGCAGTGTGTCTGGATCGAGCCCGTGTGGCGATCGGTGCGCGCTATGTCGATATTGCCCAACCCGACGGAGCGGAATTCGTATCGGTTGGTCAGGCAGTACCTGGGATGGAAGTGTCGATTCGTGATAACGCCGGTGAGCAGCTGTCCCTTGACACAGTGGGTGAAATCTATATTCGTGGAACCTCCTTGACACACGAGTCGATAGGCATGAACGGTGTTGTTGAACATGATCTCACCTCGGATGGATTCCTTGCTACCGGCGATATCGGGTTGATTCACGAGGGCAACCTTTACGTCGTTGCCCGCAAGAAAGACATCATTTTTGTTAACGGGAAAAACTACTATTCACCGGACCTGGAATCCCTGTTGATGACAAAACTGGAGATCGAGACAGTTGTCTTGGGACGAACAGACCCGCAAAGCGGTGAAGAACAGGTGGTTGTGTTTGTTCCCGTGACCGAAAAGAACGTCAGCGATAAGGACATTATCGGCGTGATGGCGACCGATGCCGGAATTCCGGTCAGCAGGATTATGCGTATTGACGCGATTCCGCATACTGCCAACGGCAAAAAGTTGCGTCGAGAGTTGGAGGTCCTCCTGTGACGGACGCACAGACTGTATGCGACATCCTTGAATCAATCGTGGATGTCACGTTTGAACCTCATGATCTGCTGCGGGCTCGTATACCCAATTCGATGATGCTGATGCAAGCTGTGCTCGGCCTTGAAGCGCGTTTGTCAGCCACCATAGATCTGTCCCGACTGGACTATGACGCAACTGTTGGTGACCTGGTTGGAATTATCGAAAAACGGGCGGAATCTGATCAGGCTGCCGATCCCGATCACGAAATCAGCCTGAGTCCGATCCAGATTGCGTATCTGCTGGGATCGGAAGAGGACATTGAACTGGGCGGGCAATCGACATTCATTTATGCTGAAGCCGCCTTTGAGACGAGTGCTCATGAAGTTGCTGCCGCTGTGCGTACAATCGCTCAGCGCCATGATGTCTTTAGCTACCGTCCCGACCTGGAGACAGGTACGCTGAAGCGCACCGACTCCAGCATTTCGATAGAAACTCAAGAGGATGATTCGCCATCAGCCCGGTCGCGCGTGCGAGAGGAGCTGATGGAGCAGGCACGGAAGTCGAATGAAGACGGGCCTTTGGTGGGAGTGCGCATTCTCGGCAACGAAAACGCTTCACTGTGTGCCTACTTCAACATGGTGATCATGGATGCCGGATCACTGTATGTCTTCTTCCGCGAGCTCCGAGACATTCTGACAGGAAAGGATCTTCCTGAAGCAATGCCCTTGAGGCAGGCTACCCGGCTCACTACTGAGCATCTTCAGGCATCTGTGCGGCAGCGTGACCTGGAATACTGGCGCACGAAAGTGCAGGACTTTCCAACGCCTACGTGTCCTGCCCACCGCGTGATGGGAGATCACCCCTGGCACACAGAGCGACTGAATAACCGTCTGGACGCGGACCTGTCACGCAAACTGGAACGCGTCGCTGAAAAGGCAGGTGCGAGCCTTTCAGCTCTGATCCTGGCTGCATGTTCTGCTGTTGTCTCACGATGGAACAATTCGCCGGGATTGATGTGCAACGTGACTGTTTCACGGCGAACTGCACTTGATCCGGGGAAGTCAGTGATGGGCGATTTTACGTCATCCATGCTGATGGGAATTGATGTCGACAATCCTGACACTATCGGTGAACTGGCATCAACGATTAGTCGAGACATGCATGACGGAATCGTGCACGGCAGCGTCAGCGGGGTGGAGGTGATGACTGAATTCCTGCGCACGGAAGAAAACCAGGAACAGGCCACAGCTTCGATTGTCTTTACAAGTTATCTGGGTGGCTCGTCCAATTCTGACCTGAAGATTGACTATCTGTACACTCAAACAGCGCAAGTCAGCCTCGACATGCAGGCAATGCCGGCGGGAAATGGGCAGATTAACCTGTCGTGGGACGTGGTGCCCGAATATTTCCCTTATGCCACAGACATGTTCGAGTGCCTTAAGTCGCTCCTGGCTCGCATCGCAGATGGTCACGATGCGTTGCCCGTGGTTGATCAGGCCACCGTCATTGAGTCCGAAAAATACAATTCGGTTCGGGCCGGCGACTCGGTGCGAACCATGCTCGACCTTGTCAGAGATTCAGTGCGGAAGTACCCGACGCACCAGGCAATCATTGCCGATCCCGGCTATACCTATCAGGAGCTGTGGGAAGCATCGGGTAACGTGGCAGCCTATCTGCGTGAAAAAGGTGCGCGCGAGAAAAGCACAGTCATTATTGAATTCGCTAAAGACTCTGCCGACGTTGTCGCCATGGTCGCGGCGTTGCGTCTCGGTGCCGCTTATGTTCCAGTTGCAGCACATCTGCCTGCATACCGTCGCGATGCGATCCGCCGCCTTATCCCAGGGTCCGTTACGATCACGACCGACGAGGCTCTGCGTGAAAGCCGCGTGAAGCGTGAATTCGTCTCAGATGCATCGCCATCGCGTGAAGATCTGGCATATATCATCTTCACGTCAGGATCAACCGGCGTTCCCAAAGGCGTGGAGATTTCCCACGGCGGTGCAGTAGGGACCATCAGTGACATCAACGATCGCTATGGAGTCGATTCACACTCGCGAATCATTGGTTTGTCGTCCCTGGGGTTTGACCTGTCCGTCTACGACATCTTCGGTTCACTTGCTGCCGGCGCCACACTTGTCATGGTTCACGATGAACGAGACGCCGACCGGATTATCGATGTTCTGCGCACTCAGGACATCACTGTGTGGAATTCCGCGCCGGCCCTCATGGAACTGGCACTGCTGCGCTGCGAGCAAACAGACAGATTCGACTCTGTCAGGACAATCATGCTCAGCGGTGACCGCATTCCGGCATCGATGCCGGCGCGTGCGCACGCCGTGTTTCCCAACGCTCAGATCTACAGTCTCGGGGGCGCAACGGAGGCCAGCATATGGTCGATTCAGTTCCCACTCGACGAGGACAGCCTCGATAACCGAATCCCGTATGGTTACCCATTGGCGGGCCAGGGAATTCACATCCTGGGATACGACCTGACGATGTGCCCACGAGGTGTGCCCGGTGACATCTGGATATCAGGGCAGGGAGTCGCTCTGGGATACGCCCGCCAACCTGAGCTCACGGCAGAGGCATTTCGTGACATACCCGGACTGGGACGGTGCTACAGGACCGGTGACATCGGGCTGTTCAATCACGAAGGATTCGTTGAGTTCCTTGGCCGTAAGGATCGACAGGTAAAGGTATCTGGACACCGGATTGAACTGGGAGAAATCGAATCAGTACTGAGCAGGTCCGGGCTGGTCATCACGTCGTGTGCGGCAATCATGGAAGGGGCGCACACCCCATCGTTGGTATGCGCCTACGTGCCGCGTGATGGTGTCCAGGGCACACAGATCCGCGACGAGCTTGCCCAGCAGCTGCCGGACTACATGATCCCGCGTGCGTTAATTCCCGTTGATTCCATACCGATGACAGTGAACGGGAAGCTCGACCAGAAAGCCTTGAAGGCTTTATTCGAAGGCACAATCAACGATAATTCGCCATCGTGTGATAGCGGGGAGAGTGTTGCCGGCACCCCCAGTGATTCAAGCCAGCTGAACATGCAAGAACTCTTCGAAGAAGTCTTGCACACCCGCGTCGAGGACCCGTCCGCCTCTTTCTTCGCTCTGGGTGGAGACTCTCTGAGATTCCAGATGCTGCTGAAATTGATTGGAGAACGAACCGGCAGACGTTTGAGGTTCCGCGATCTAATTCGCAATCCCTGTGTCCTCCAGGCGGCGCAACTGGTTGAATCGGCCCAGGCGTCTGAGCAGTCGCACAACGCTATGACTGCAATCGAACATGATCCATATGCGCCATTCCCCTTGACTGAGATGCAGATGGCCTATTACGTGGGGCGTCAGCAGGGATTCGATCTTGGCGGTGTAGGTGAGCACTTCTATATTGAATCTGTCACCCATGCTGACATGCAGCGCCTGGAAAACGCTCTCAATGCGGTGATTCAACGACATGAAATGCTGAGAGCCGTCTTTACCGATGATGGCCGTCAGCGTGTCTTGCCGGAAGTTCCCCGCTACACCGTTGACGTCAAGGATCTGCGCTGTGCCTCAGACAGCGAAATCTCTGAAGCCACAATGCGCGAACGCGAGGCGCTTAGCCACGAATGCTTTGATTTGGGTACATGGCCGCTGTTCCGACTGCAGGCACACGCGTTGCCGGATGGGACTCATCGGCTCTTCTTCAGCATCGACATGATTATTGGCGATGGGGCGAGCCAGCGTATCTTCATCAAGGATCTTGCCCGAG
This sequence comes from Pauljensenia sp. UMB10120, assembly GCF_030212035.1. NCBI lineage: Bacteria > Bacillati > Actinomycetota > Actinomycetes > Actinomycetales > Actinomycetaceae > Pauljensenia > Pauljensenia sp. UMB10120. The sequence continues at coordinate 9,501 of NZ_JASODH010000007.1, forward strand.
CGTATCGAGGCGAAGAGTTGCCTCCTGTGGCGGGATCGTATCGAGATCACGTGATCGCAATTAAGCGCATACAGGATCAAAACCGCGCCAATGCGTACAGCTCGGAAATCAAGCGCATGATGGAGGAATTCCCCCTCGGCAATGTCCTGCCGGCGAACACGAGCGTTGTCGCCAGGCCACATATGCGCAGAATGTCGTGGGACGTTTTCGAAGATCTGGTGGAAAAGATCAGGTCTTACGCCGCACAGCAGGGAGTATCCCTGTCCACAGTCCTGCTCTATGCATATGCCTCCAGCCTTGCTTTGTCTTCGAGGGAGGGCAAGATCGGCATCAATGTCACGACGTACAACAGGAATTACGACCTGCCTGGAATCGAAGAAATGTTCGGAGATTTCACGGGTATCGCCCTGATAGATTTCGATGAATCGGAGGGCCAGGACGCATTGCCACGGATCCAGCAACTCCTTCTTGAACAGATAGACGATTCCCGCTCAGGTGTACAGATGCTGGCAGAAATGGGGCGTCTCCAAGGGTTCGCAGGACAGGCCCTGGCGCCATTTGTGTTTACGTCCCTGCTTTTTGATGCGAAGAAAGCCGAAAACTCCGTGCTCGGGCACATTGAGTATGCGATTTCGCAAACTCCGCAGGTTCTGATCGACCACCAGGTTCTACCAACAGCACGCGGTTTGAACATCTCCTGGGACTTCGTTGAGCAGATCCTCGATCCAGCCCTGATGGAACAGATTTTTGCGTACTTTAAATCCTCCCTCCGTCAGTACGCTGAGTCAGGGAGCCTGAGTTCCACCGTGCCAGTCGAGGTATTGCGAACCATTCGGCATTCGTGGGCATCCACGCGAGGCGCAGATATCGACACGCGCACTCCAACGGTTCAGGCAAGCAACGATTCCACCGAACTTTCTGGAAGCATTCAGCAGATTCGCCGATGGCTTCATGAGGACTACGCGTTGGACTCGCAGACTGATCTTGATGAATCACTCTTCAACGTCGGCATCGACTCTCTTGGTTTTGTTCAGCTGGTTCAGAAGGTGCAGCGCTATGCGGGCGGCAAGATTCCACTCGCCCAGGCGCTGGCCAGTCCCACGATCCGCACACTCGCTCAGCTTTCGACCCGCGTGGTTCAACAGGATGAACGGTCTTCCTCGCTCAGCCTGCTCAGGCAGGGCGACCAGGAACTGGTCATCGTGATGGTGCACGGCGGGTTCGGAACCGTCGACATATATCGAGACCTGGCGCTGGGAATGAAGGCGGGGCCTCAGATCTGGGGATTGAAGTTTGACTACTTTGCCCGGCAATGGCCCCAGCACATCAGTGTTGAAGAAATCGCGCAGCACTACCGTGCCGAGATTGACCGACAGTTCGCCCCGTCGACGCGTTTTGTCGTCGTGGGGTGGAGTGCCGGCGGCACGTTGGGGCACGCTCTGGCGTCCCTCCTGGCGTCACGGTGCGAAGGGCTGGTGTTGTTGGACAGCCTGGCTCCGGGCGCCCATGCCCCCGTTGGAGAATTCACCCTGCAGGCCGATGAGACAGTGCTGAAACGAGCCGGTGTGGTGTATGAGAAGAAAGCAGCAGGCCTGCTGGAGCTGTGGAGCAGCGTCGAGAACGATCCGCAGGCGGTGTGTAAGATCGCCCAGACATTCTCCGACTCCCTGCTCGAAGACCTCGGTGTCTGCGCCGGCCAGGTACGTGTTCGCGACCTGTCCACCTTGCGCACCCTCATTGCTGCTCGAAACGAGTACGCGCCATCTTATTGCGCCATTCCAACCCTTATCGTCGTTCCCGACGACGGTGAAGCTTATAACTACGCGGACTGGGCGAAGTTTGCGGACTGTCGCCAGACAGAGAAAGTAGTGGGAAACCATTATTCCTTTGTCATCGGCCCAACGAGCGCTCCGACAGTTCAGGCAGTTGAAGAATTCATTACTCACACCTGTACACGCCAATCAGTGAAGGAAGCAGGCCAGGCATGAAAATTCTGGTGATGGGAGGAACCGGTGTCACCGGAACTCGCGTGAGAAAGCTGCTCGCTGACAGCGACGCCGTCGTTGACTACAGCTCGCGGCACGAAAGTGACGACCCGCATCAAGTGACGCTCAACCTGTCGGGGTCGACATCGAGAATCATCGATGTGCTCAGCACATATGACTGGGTGATCGCATGTGTCGGTCCCTTCGAAAAGATCCTCGACAAAGTAGCTCTGCTATGTATGAAAGCAGGCACCAACTACATTGATGTCAATGACTCCATCGATGCCAGGGAAGCGATCCTGGCGCTTCCTGCACGGGATGCCGGAGTGGTAATGGTAACGGGCGCGGGCCTGTGTCCTGGCCTGTCGACCGCTCTGATGATGAGCATTCCGACAGACGACATCACGCAGATTCGTGCAGAACTCACCATCGGGAAAGGGCAGCCATCCGGTGCGGCTGCCGTGCAGTCAATGATGTCGACAATGCATGGCGGCTATCGGATGATGCAGAACAGGCAAATAGTGACAATCCCGCATCAGGTACCTGCAGAACGATTTGTCGGGTACGAGTGTCCCGATATCGGTGCTGTGGGCAAAGTATTTCCCCAGGTGCAGGACTACAGCTACTTTGTTGCCTTTGAAGCACTGTCCGGGCAGATGGTGACAGCTTTGCAGCAGAAGAGGATTTTCTCTTTGCCGGTGATTTCCACCTGGCTTGCCAGGAAAGCATCACGCAGCGTGTCGAGGAAAGCCCTCGAGGCAAATCAGCCTCATCCTGCGTCCCTGTCGATCGCGATGCAGGGAAAGTCTGAACTTACCACTGTGTCGTTGTCAGGGTTGACTTCGTATGAATTCACTGCGGTGGCGGCGGCCAGCGCAGCGCGATTCCTCGTGTCGGACAAGATCAAACCAGGAGCCTACGAGGTTGCTGATCTGCCGAAACTTGCTGACTACCTGTTGGCGCAATCCCAGGAATATGGTGCGCGAATTTCCCGCACCCAGCGAGGCTTGTAAGACCAGTTCGCCAATCTTGAATGGAGAAACCGTGAAGTCGTTTTCGCAGTGGAGCATGGATCGCCCCAGAAAGCTCCGGCGGTATGAAGAGACAATCCACCCGCGTTTTCTGAAGAAGTATGCCGGTGAATCTCTGACATTTGACGAGATCTACCGTGAACTGTTGTCGCATACACCTCAGGGGTGGCAATTGCGTGCAGGTGATGTATTGCTTGATATCGGCTGTGGAACGGGCTGGTTTGCGCGAAAACTGTCGATGGAGCCGCATTGCGCTGGCACCACTATTCATGGTGTCGATATTTCGCACAACGCCCTGAACATTGCCCGCGCTAGGCAGCCAAAGCAGACCAGCGCTGCGCGAGTCACCTACACGCAGGCAGATCTGATGGATGGCTTACCTATGAAAGCCGCCCGTGGAATCTGGTTTTGCGGAGCATGGCATCAGATGGGAGATGTCAGGAAAGCTCTTCACCATGTCGCATCCGCGCTCGCAGACGACGGTCTTCTTCGTATTCAGACCTATTGCGAAGAAACGCCCAACAAACAGCCAATTGACACGGCACTTATGCGTCTTCTCGGCCACTACGTCTTCCGTCCGGGCGAGATTGCAAACATCGCGCATGCATGTGGCTGCGAAATTATCCGCGAAGTGCGCAAGGGAATGGTGACGCTATGCACCATGCGTCACGCGCACTAAAGGATCCGGGTCGTGTGGCCAGCCCCGTTCATCGAGATCCAGGCTCTTTGGTCACTGTGAGAGGAATGTGAAACATCGATGAATGTGCTGAGGGCTTGTGTGAAACCCCATCAGGGCAAGTATTTTCTTTCCGTACTCTTGGCAATAGTGGCGGTGCTGTGCGGATTCCTTCCGTACGTCGCTGCTTCTGCACTCATTGCCAGATTGCTCGCAGGACACTCGCAGGCAGGCTTTTACGTATTGTGGTGCGTGATCGCTGTTCTGGGCCACATCGCGAAAGCGCTTCTTTCAGGTGCATCCACACTTATTTCTCATCGCGCAACATTCGCTGTGCTTTCCGAAATGCGCCGGTCGCTTGCGGTCAAGCTCGATCGTGTCCCCATGGGATATCTGATCAATACTCCTTCGGGCGAGCTAAAGACGGCATTCGTTGAGCGAACCGAACAGCTTGAGGTGCCTCTGTCCCATGTCATTCCGGAGCTGACGGCAAACGTGATGGTTCCACTTGGAATAGTGGTGTACCTGTTCGCCCTCGACTGGCGAATGGCACTCGCTTCCTTGGTCACAATTCCAATCGGCATCTTCGCGTACATGATCGGCATGCGGAGCTACGCGGAAAAATACGGCCGCGTTGTGCAGGCGAAGAAACATATGGGCGCCGCCATTGTTGAATATGTAGGTGGGATCGAAGTGATCAAGGCCTTCAGCCGGACCGACTCCTCCTACCGGAAATTCACTGAAGCTGTTCAGGCTAATTCCGGTCTGATGCTGGATTGGATGCGCGCAACACTGCCATGGACTGCCATCATGATGAATGTGTGGCCGGCGGTTCTGGTCGGGGTGCTGCCGATAGGGTGCCTCCTCACAATCAACGGGACCTTGCCGGCTGCGACTTTCGTGACGGTCATCATCCTGTCGCTGGGAATCATCGAACCCCTTTTTACAGCCATTTTATTCACCAGTGATATTTCGAAGATCTCGACAGTTGCGAACGAGCTGAATTCGGTGCTTGAGCAGCCTGAGATGCAACGACCGTCCACCCCGGTCAAACTCGACGGATCGGAAATTGTCATGAAAAACGTTGAGTTTTCCTATGAAGACGAGCTGGTTCTAAAGGGGGTAAATCTCACGGTGGCTCCAGGAAAGGTGACTGCGCTGGTGGGGCCGTCCGGTTCAGGAAAGTCAACAATTGCCCGGCTGATTGCCTCGCAATGGGATGCGACAGGCGGAACAATCACAATCGGCCGGCAGAACATCCGCGACATACCGCTCAGCCAGATTTCTCAGACCATTGCCTATGTTGCTCAGGACAATTATCTCTTCAACGACACGGTTATGAACAATATCCGAGTCGGCAGGCCAGATGCCTCTGATGATGAGGTGATTGCCACTGCGAAGGCAAGCGGTTGCCATGAGTTCATCATGGGACTCGACCACGGCTACGACACGCGCGTCGGATTCTCCGGTGGGCATCTATCAGGCGGGGAGCGCCAACGCATTGCAATAGCCCGAGCGATGATGAAAGATGCACCGATCATCATTCTTGATGAGGCAACTGCCTACACGGATCCGGAAAATGAGGCGGTTATTCAAGGTGCCGTCAGCCGTCTGGCTCGAGGCAAGACCATGATCGTCATTGCGCACAGACTCTCTACGGTCATCGACGCCGACGCCATAGCGGTTGTGGATGACGGTCGCATTATTTCCTGCGATACTCACGACAATCTTCTGGCTCACTGTCCGCTCTATCACCACATGTGGGACGCGCATGAATCGGCACGCGATATGGCAACGGAGGTTGCGACGAAATGATCTCGATATTCGCAAAGTTCTTCCGTTTTTCGGGCACGCACCGACGCTCCTGGTACTGGGCAATTGCGTTGGAATGTCTACGGTCGCTGGCCACTTCCATTCAGATCGTTCCACTGTTCATGGTGTTGTTTGCACTTGTCAATGGCACAATGACAGCGCGCATCATGTGGATCAGCCTGGGACTTCTGATAGTTTCGGTCGTTCTGGCATCGGCCCTTCACTACGCCGGATACAGCCTCGAGATGCAAGCGTGCTACCTGATGCTCGATGACAAACGCATCAACATTGGCCAGCGGATGCGTTTCATGCCGATGGGCTTTTTCAACAAGCGCAGCCTGGGTAACTTGACCGCAGTTTGCACCTCGACGATGGAAGATCTGGAATCTCTGGCTGGCAACATCGTCGTGCGCGTGCTGACCGGCGTGCTTCATGCCACGATCCTCAGCTGCGGATTCATCATCATCGACTGGAGGATCGGTCTGCTGTATCTGTGCGGCGTGGCCGCCATGCTGGTAGTCAATTCCCGAATGATCGTCCTGTCGCGCAAATATTCACCTGCCCGCCTCGATGCTCAGACGAGGCTGGCAGATGCAGTGATGGAGTACATCCAGGGCGTGGGAGTCGTGAAATCATTCGGGATGTCCGATCGCCATAACACATCGATGGACACAGCTATCGGTGAGGCCGAACGTCAGAACTATCGGCTGGAAAAGGTCAGTATTCCGCCGACCATGATTCAACAGATAGTGCTCAGAACCTTCTCCGTTGCCGCGATTGCTGCATCCATATATTTCTATGTCGCAGATTCGATGAAGCTGTTTGTCTGTCTGCTCGTCATCGTTGGCGCGTTTTTTGTGTACAGCAAAATCGAGGTTGCAGGCGCTTTGTCCTTCATGTTGCCGTCGATCGACCTGGCAATGGACCGAGTCAATGAAGTGGAAAACACACCGCTGATGACTGAGGCAGGCTCCATTACGCATGCTGACACCAGTGATTTGGTCCTGAAGGACGTGACATTTTCATATGGCGAAGACGAAGAAAATGCAGTCATACACGGCGTGAACCTGACAATTCCACAGGGAACCAGTTGCGCCATCGTCGGCCCGTCAGGCTCTGGGAAAACAACGCTCATGAAGCTGATAGCCCGCTTCTGGGATGTGCAGGGCGGTAGCGTGACGCTGGGTGGGCACGACGTCCGGGAATGGTCCTATGACAGGTTAATGGATCACTTCGCGATGGTGTTCCAGAACGTCTATCTGTTCAGTGACACGGTCGAAAACAACATCACATTCGGCTGTCCGACAGCTACTCATGAGGACGTGGTGCGCGCTGCCCGACAGGCCTGCTGCCATGACTTCATCGAAGCCTTGCCTGATGGATACAGCACTGTGCTGGGAGAAGCGGGCGCGACACTGTCCGGCGGTGAGCGCCAGCGCCTGTCGATCGCTCGTGCCCTGCTGAAGGACGCGCCGATTATTCTGCTGGATGAGGCGACAGCCAACGTTGATCCAGAAAATGAAGCTGAGCTGCAAAGCGCGATCGAAACTCTCACTCGGAACAAGACAGTTGTGATGATTGCTCATCGCCTGAAGACTGTGAGGAATGCAGACCAGATTGTCGTTCTTGACCATGGGTGCGTTGTACAGCAGGGACAGCACGATGAACTGAGCAGACAAGACGGAATCTACCGTGACTTCGTGAATACCAGAGAACGAGCGATCAGCTGGAAGATTGCCACCGCATCCGACTAGGCCAGGGGACAGTTTCCATTCGGTATGAAGGCTGTTTTCAGAACGTGACAATTCGATTGTAGAAGGCGATTGATTGCCTCAGGTGCCTGCGGCGGGCAATGAGAGCGAAGCCGGCAGACCCGCCGCACCGAGGATGACAGAGTGAACCAGGTGTCAGGATCGGTGTGCCAGGCCCTGAGCCGGCGCGCGGCGCTTGGACGTGACTGTGGTCCCAGAAAGACTCTGTTGAAATCGCTATAGTTAGGATACCCAAAAGATAAAGTTGGGGTAGCCGAAATAAAGTTGGAGAGGGGTCCGATGAGGATGTGTGACGTTCAAGGAGCACTCCGCGCTGGCGGCGTGACAAATCCCTATGTGGTTGGTTTTGTGCGCGAATGGGCAGAAATCACGCAACCAGATGCCATTGAGGTGATCAGTGCCAGTGACGACGAGCGACTGATACAGGAGGCGCTGGAAGCCGGTGAGATCTTTCCGGCAGGAAAAGAAACGTACTATTCGCGCTCATACTACAAAGACACTGCGCGTTCTGAGGAACGAACGGTGGTTGCCACGCATAGGGAAAGCGACCAGGGTGTTTTCAATAACTGGCACAATGCTGATGAGGTGGATGAGCGTCAGCGGTCGCATATGCACGGTGCCCTGCATGGAAAAACCATGTACGTTGTGCCGTATCTGATGGCTCCTCCTGGCTCCGCGCTCGAAGTGTGGGCACGAGGCGTTGAGCTGAGCGACAACCGGATTGTTGTCCTGCAGATGATTCGCATGGCACGCGTCGGGGTCGAGTACGTCAACACTGACAATCAGCCTCGTGAGTTTGTGCGCGCCATCCATGTCACGGGAGATATAGAGAATCTGGGACAGGGAACTGCGGATGACCAGCGCTTGTTTGCCACCCTTGCGGATGAGCGCACCATTGAACACTTTGGTTCTGCCTATGGCGGTAACGCATTGCTGGGCAAGATCGCCCACGGCCTGCGTCAGGCTTCATACGACGGCTGGGTGTCGGGGAAGTTCCTTGCCGAGCAGTTCATGCTCATCGGAATTCACGATAAGGTGACTGATCGGACACGCTACGTGTGCGGCGGCTTCCCGTCAGCTTCAGGCAAGACAAATCTGGCAATGATGTTGGCGCCAGACGCCCTCGGCGATCGTTACGAAGTGTTCTTCTACGGGGATGACATTGTCTGGCTGCGGGTCGATCCCGACGACGGGCGCGTATACGGTATGAATCCAGAATACGGAGCATTCGGCGTTGCCAAAGACACGAACTGGAAGTCGAATCCGACCGCTATGGAGTCGATCCGTCCTGGGAGCCGTGCGCTGTTCACCAACGTTGCATACAACCCGGACAGGCAGGAAGTATGGTGGGAAGGTAAAACCCCTGACTACCCGGAGGACGTGACAGGATGGTACGACTGGACAGGTAAGCTGATCAGCGATCGTCCCAAGGAAGAGCAGCGCTCATCGCAAAAGGGCTGCGAATGGTCACACCCGAATGCTCGATTCACCACTTCGCTGCGCAACGTCCCGAACGTTGCTCCCGACTATGAAGATCCGAAGGGTGTGCCGATTGACGCAATCATTTTTGGCGGCAGGGTAGCCAACCGCGAGCCCCTCATTCGGGCAATTACAGATCTTGCTGAAGGCGTTTACGATGGTCTTACCCTGGGCGCTCAGGCAACGTTCGCGGCAGAAGGCAAAGAAGGTGTTCTTCGATACGACCCGATGTCGATGCGTCCGTTCATGTCCTATCCCGAGAGTGATTATGCAGCTCACTGGCTCAAGATCCTCGGTAAGGCGACCCACCAACCGGTTTTCGCTCACGTCAACTGGTTTGCCCGCGATGATGAGGATGGGCATTTCCTGTGGCCGGGGTATCGTGACAACCTCCGGGCATTGCTGTGGTTGCTTGACCTCAAGGATGGTCGAGTGACAGGGCGCTCAACACCCGTTGGAATCGTTCCAGAGGTCGACGAATTGAACCTCGATGGTTTTGAAGGATCGCGCGCAGACCTGGAGAAGATCCTGACTATCGACCGTGAACTATGGGTCAAAGAACTGGATAACCGCGAAGAGTATCTGAACCAGTTCCACGATCTTCCCGACGAAATATGGGAGGCGCACCGTCGAATCTGTCAGAATATCTGACAGGGCAAGGATACAAGAGCATCAGTGCCCGCTGGCGATCTGGGGTCCGGCGGGCACTGATCATAAGTTGGCCCGCATTTTCCTCCCTGGTGTTTGTCCGTGTGCTCATTGTCGTTCGTACCAGCTGTCACTGTCTGCAGATTGGCAGATGGTCTTCGCGTATGCCAGATGTCCTATAACCCGACTTCCGTTCGCCTCAACAGAAGAAACCTCGACCGCTGCGCTAGAGCAGCTCCATTTGCTGAGCGGATATAAGGTCAACGAGAGGAGACTCTGGGCGAACCCCATGTCATAGTGAGCGTGGCGAGAGCCAGAGTGAGCGCGGTGAGGCCGCAGACCACCAGAACGCTGGCGACTGGCCATGAGTCCCCGGAAAAGGAAGCGTGGACAAGCCGTGCCATGTGGTACGAGGGAGATGCGGTCAACCACTTGCGGACACCGGGTGCCAATGAATCAACGGGGAAGAACGCGCCCGATGTCATCATGAGCAGAATCATCAGCATATTCCCCAGACCTGTGGCTGCGCCGGGGCTAGGGAGCAATGCCGCCAGTGCGTAACCGAAAGCAAGCATCGCGACCTGGCACATGATGACTGCTGCGAGCAGTGCGACCGTGTTGCTCGGTGTTTTCGCCTTGAAAATCAGCACGGCGGTGATGAATGCGGTGACTGGCCCGACCATGCCGAGCACGAAATTGACAGTCATGTCGGATGCCAGGTAGGTGACGGCAGATAGAGGGGTCATGCGAAGTCGCGTGAGTAAGCCGGAGGACCGCATGAATGTGTGATTGTGAGGGATGACAGTTGTCCCGATAATGAGCGTTGACATCACCATCACACCAGGCAGCATGTAGTCGATGGGCCCTTGTCCGCCGAACTCAGGGATGCTCTGGTTGCCGAAAATAAGGCCCAGCACCAGCAAGAGTCCGGGAGAGAAGATGAGAAGAAAGAACACTGCCGCGGGTTCGCGCAGCTGCGATGTGAAGAGGGCGCGAGTGAGCGCCCGGTATCCGCGCATCATCGCCCGTCCTCCTTTTCAGTGGCGTGTGTCAGCAGCAGGAAGACGTCTTCGAGCGTGGGCTGTTTGAACGTCATGTCGGTGACGCTGATTCCTTCATTGACTAGATCTCTTGCAACCTGTGCGACCACATCCTCCTCGCCCGTAACTTCCCACGTGGTCTGCGAGTCGGATTGGCCTGCGTGAGGGGTGGCTCCATATCTGTGGAGCGTCGCGAGTGTTCCTTCGTTTAAGGGGATGTGGGTGGACAGTGTCAAGGTCTGGTGCGGCGCGTATCGGTTGATAAGTTCATTCGGACTTCCTTCAGCAAGAATGTGTCCCTTATCCATGATGGCGATCCGATCGCAGATCTGTGCGGCTTCCTCCATGGAATGAGTAGTCAACACGATGGTTTTGCCTGCCTCGCGCAGGGTGCGAAGAATGTTCCATATGGAGTGCTTCGTATGAGGGTCGAGGGCGGACGTGAGTTCGTCGAACAGCAGCAGTTCCGGCTGGTGGATGAGGGCGAGCGCGATGAGCACGCGCTGACGCTGCCCGCCGGAAAGCTTCTCCACACGTGCATCGGCTTTGTCATCGAGCAGGAGGTCGCTGATGAGCTGCGCTGAGTTGAGGCGGTGAGAGTAGAAGGCGGCGAAGAGGTCGAGGGTTTCGCGCACCGTCAGGCGAGGCGGTAGTGCCGCCTCCTGATGCTGACTCCTTAGGTGCTGAACCAGCTGCGCATGACTATCGGCAGGGTCGTAGCCTAGGACTTTCACATGGCCCGAATCAGGAGTGTCGAGGCCTTGAATCTGATTGAGCAGGGTGGTTTTTCCTGATCCATTTGGTCCAAGTAAGCCAAAAATCTGGTGTTTCTCAACGGTCAGGCAGATGTTGTCAAGAGCGATGACGTCGGCAAAGGTGCGCCGGACGTCTGTGCACACAATGGCGGGCATGGATTCTCGCTTAGGAAACATGTGGTGGTGTCTGGGGAAGAAGCTTGTTGATCTGATCGGCCGGCAGAATCGCAATGCCGCGTTCGGGGTCAGCAAGGAGAAGGACATCATCGCCCGGCTTGTATCCGAACATGTCGCGAGCTGGAATGTCGAGGGCTGTCGTGCGCCTGTTTCGAAATGTGGCCAGGGTCCGTGGCGAGTGGATGGGCTGTGAAGTCGGTAGATACCCCAAGGGAGTCCTTTTGCTCTGACGTTAAGCCAGGCTGGGTCAGACGCAAGCAATTTACCGCTATGCAGGAATTCACACACGAGAAAGGTGGAAAAGTGAGATGATCGAATAGTTTGAGGAATTTTCGCTGGGATCGGAATGACGACATGCGTAGTGTTTTAAGGCTTGTGACCAGTCTCCTTACTGTTTCCCTCGCTGTTGTACTGACACCCAGTGGGATTGCGAGGGCAGAGGAGCCCCCCTCATGGGACACAATCGTTTCCCAGGCAGCCCAGGCGACGCCAGGTGCTGAGACCACAGTCGCGATTGACAGTGATGTCAGTGCGACAGCAGACAAACCGCTCGTTGTTCCGGAGGGTGCGAGACTGACTCTCACGGGCAGTGGAACTGTCACGGGAGTGGGCGCCGACACAGTGACTGTGGCCGAAGGCGGGAGCCTCACGCTTGCCGGCCCCTCCTTCACGAACTCACGAATCGTTGTGAACGGTGGAACGCTGGACTTCACTGACGGATCCGTCCACGACACATCGCTCACCGGACCTGTCATCTTCGTCAAAGACGGCGAATTCAACATGACTGGGAGCGCTGACTTTTCGAGGAACAATGTCACTGATACCTCCGGCACCCTGCCTGAAGGGGTGAATGAGGGCCTCTACGCACCGATTACGATCTACGGCGGTGACGGTGTCAGCATTGCCGGCGGAACTCTTCAGGAGAACCACGGCTACCAGCGTGGTGGTGCGATAGGCATTTGGGGAGCTGAAGGTGCTCCTGTACCCGTTTCCTTGACCGGTGGGGAAATATCCGGCAATGATGCGGTTCATCCCAAATATAAAGGATTCGGTGGAGGCGTGTATGCGAGTTTTGCCAACGTCACGCTTGATGGAACGACAATCGCAAAAAATACCACCGAAATTGGCGGAGGAATCGCGATTGATAATGGAGATAGCTTCAACTTCACGAGCGGAACTGTCCAGGAAAACACCAACGGTGATTACGCCGGTCAGGGCGGCGGCATGTACATCCATGATGTCAAAGATGTGGAAATCTCTGGCGGCACGGTCGAAGGCAATACTGCTAAAGGTCTCGGAGGAGGGATCGCGCTCGGTGGTGGCAAAGATGTGGAAATCTCCGGCGGCACGGTCGAAGGCAATACTGCTAGTGGTCACGGAGGAGGAATCGCTCTCGGTGGTGGCGAAGCCACGATCAGCGGAGGAGAATTTGCGCACAACGTGGCCCTGAAAGCTGGAGGCGGACTCGCGTTCTACGGTGAAGCTAAGGTAACGATGAAAGCCGGCTACGTACACGACAACGTTGCGAAGGGCTTTTGGGGCGGTGGCGGTATCTACAACGATTCCGATTCGATTCTTACCATTGAGAACTCTCTGATCCGCGGCAATGCAACCAAAGACGCATTCCTTATCGGGGCAGGAAATCACCTTCCCAGCACGCAGGGTGGCGGTGTGTGGAACTGCGCAACGGGCACAACCACCTTGAACATCACCAAGGGCGTCGCGATTTTCGATAATTCTGCCCCAGATGTTGGGCGTAATAAGGAATACAAAGGTGCAGGAGACGATTTTGCAAGCGTCGCTGAGCATACTTTTGGCGCGGCTGAGCCGGAGAAAGGCCACCCTGTCTTCATAGGCGAGCGCATGCTTGGTGGTGCAGAGAGAATGTGGTACCAGGATGGCTCGATTTTCGGTAAGCGCTTGAACTGGCCGCAAGAGCAGCAAGAACCGCGATACGTGCAAGGCGGCGACAACAAGCGGGTGGAGAATAACAAACTCTACACAGTGAATAAGGCCTTTAAGTCGGTTCCGAGTGATCAGGCAAAGCGACTGGCTGAACGTCTTGCCACTGTCAGAATCGAAAATAACCTCGCCACTGACATGGGATTTAGCGGTGGAGGCATTGCCAACAACGGACAATTGTTCTTTGGTGAAGATGCCTGGAAACTCAAGATCAAGAAATCTTGGAGCAACGATGACCCGGGTGTGCGCCCAGACAGAATTACGCTGGACGTCCTCGTTGATGATGTAGAGGTCGTCAAAGGTATCGAGCTGTCGGAGGCAAATAACTGGGAAACAACTATCGATAACTTCCCCAATCCTCAGACCTTAGTCGATGCCGCAACAGGTGAACGCATCCCGCTTAAGTTCAAGGAAAGCGGCGCGGACGGTTACACCATGAAGGTCTCAGAAACTTCGGATGACAAGCAGAAGACCTACAGTGTTGCGCTGACGAACCGGATCCTCACCTCTGTGGGTGTGTCGAAGTCGTGGCTTGATGGTGAGGATGCGTTGGGTGAACGTCCTGGCAGTGTTGTGGTTGAGTTGTTGACTGGTGGGGAGCCGACTGGCACGACGTTGACTTTGTCGGCGGATAATTCGTGGTCCGGTGTGTTTAAGGATTTGCCGAAGTTTGACCATGGCGTCTTGGTTGAGTATTCGGTGCGTGAGGTTGAGGTTCCTGGGTATCGGTCGGTAGTGGCTGGTAACGCCGTGGACGGCTTCACGATCACAAACAGAGCCCTCACAGCTGTTCCCGTGACGAAGAAATGGGTGAACCACGACGGCGCAGCGCTCAGTGACGATATCCCACAGTCCATTGACGTTGAACTTGTGGCTGACGGTGAGCCAACTGGACAGAAACTCACTCTCTCAGCAGACAACTCCTGGTCAGGCACATTTGCCGACCTTGAAATGTTCAATGCAGACGGCTCCGCGCCCATCGTCTATACAGTCAAGGAAACACCAGTTGACGGCTTCAGTGCCCGCATCACAGGAACTGCGACTGACGGATTCACCATCACGAACTCGAAGAATCCGCCTCCGCCGGGTACACCACCGTCACCGCCGACCATCGTGAACACGGGGGCGACGGCTGGAGGTGCTGTAGGAGCGAGCATTTTGATGATCACCCTGGGCGCTGGCCTGCTCTGGTACCGCCGCCGAGGAATCCACTGAACTCAGGAGGTGCATCAGTTCTGAGCTGTTGAATCTCCGTGTCAGACGGGCGCGCGCTGGAAGACTCTGTGCTTCAGCGTGCGCCCGTTCCTCGTTGGCAAGACGGTTTTGGCCAGCCGCCCTCGTCGGTAAAACTGACCAGACGCGGCCTCCCTCGTCGCAGTACGGGCTGATTGCACGCGAGATGCGCTCTATCATGTATGTGCAGGCAGTGAGGCCTGAGGCTGTCACTGATAGGAAAGGGACGACAGGAAGAGACGCAATGACTGAGAAGACCGCGGAAGAACACTACGTACTTGCCATCGATCAGGGCACGACGTCCTCACGAGCCATTATCTTCAACCACGATGGGCAGATCGTGGCCGTCAGTCAGAAGGAACACGAGCAGATCTTCCCGAAGCCCGGATGGGTTGAACACGATCCACTCGAAATATGGAGCAACATTCGCATCTGCGTCGCGGACGTCCTGCAAAAAGCCGAAATCAACAGGCACGCGATCGCAGCCGTCGGCATCACGAACCAGCGCGAAACCGTTGTCGTGTGGGATAAGAACACCGGCGAACCCGTCTACAACGCGATCGTGTGGCAAGACGCGCGCACATCGCAAATCATTCGTGAGCTTGCAGGTGACGAAGGGAAGTCAAAGTACCGCGACATCTGCGGTCTCGACCTGTCGACCTACTACGCAGGCCCTGAGATCAAATGGATCCTCGACAACGTCGAGGGAGTCCGCGAACGCGCCGAAGCTGGTGACCTCCTGTTCGGCACCACCGACACCTGGACACTGTGGAACCTGACCGGCGGCGTCAACGGAGGTGCTCACAAGACTGACGTCACCAACGCGTCGCGCACCATGCTGATGGATATTCGCACACTCCAGTGGCGAGAAGACGTGTGCGAGGACTTCGGCATCCCTATGTCGATGCTTCCTGAAATCTGCTCCTCTTCTGAAATCTACGGATACGGTCGCAAGAACGGGCTGCTGATTGACACTCCGATCGCTGGAATCCTTGGTGACCAGCAGGCCGCCACCTTTGGGCAAGCGTGCTTCGACAAAGGCATGGCAAAGAACACGTACGGTACGGGCTGTTTCGTCATCATGAACACCGGTGAGGAGCCGGTCTTTTCAGAAAACGGTCTGCTCACCACCGTGTGCTACAAGATCGGTGACAACAAGCCGGTCTACGCCCTGGAAGGCTCGATTGCCGTAACAGGCTCACTGGTTCAATGGATGCGCGACAATCTGGGAATCATCAAGGACTCCAGAGACATTGAAGACCTGGCGAAAACAGTTGATGACAATGGTGGCGTGTACTTCGTACCCGCATTTTCCGGCCTGTTCGCACCGTACTGGAAGGACGATGCACGTGGCGCGATCGTGGGGCTGACGCGATACAACAACAAGGGACACCTGGCCCGTGCAGTTGAAGAAGCCACCGCTTTCCAGTCCCGCGAAGTCTTTGACGCGATGGAAGCGGACTCGGGTGTTGCGTTGAAGGAGCTGCGCGTCGACGGTGGCATGACGAATGACAATTTGCTTATGCAGTTCCAGGCCGATCAGCTGGGTGTGCCGATCGTTCGCCCGAAAGTCCTGGAGACAACAGCGCTAGGCGCCGCATACGCAGCAGGCATTGCCGTGGGCTACTGGGAGGGCGAGCAGGACGTCATCGACAACTGGTCGGAAGGAAAGCGCTGGGAACCAGGCGATGATCGCGACGAGTACGACCGCAACTACCGCCTGTGGAAGAAAGCCGTCACACGCACCTTCAATTGGGTAGATGAGGACGTCGAAAACGCCTGACCGCCATTCGCGCCTCACTTAATTGACGAGGGAGGCCGGCCGGAGCCCCATCTCAGGTGCAAACACGGGGAGAATTCGGTGAGAATCTGCTGACCCCTTCAGTGCTTGACTTCATACGGCGTGACCGTACTGCCCAGCGTCATGCAGGTGCGCCCGCACGCCACGCCATGCACCTGGCCTTTGATGCGATCCGGCAGGCGCGGCGCGCCCGCTACGTCGTGACGCAGGCGTTCACGCGCGTCACGGCAATTAACCCGATTGTGTCCGCGGGTATGCTCCCGCGGTACGCCGATATTTCGCCCGACACGCTCTCGATCGACCCACAGACCTTGACGTTCCCGCCCTCGACGGGGGCGATCGTCCTCCAGCACACCTTCGGTATCGTGGACGATGGCGCATCCAAGGTGATCGTGGATCAGGCGCACGCAGCGGACGCCTTTGTTGTTGAAGACAGCGCACATTGCGTCGGACGCATGGCCACCGATCCGCAGACGCGGCGTCCCCTCGCGGATATTTCGATTCACTCTTTCGGCGCGGAAAAGGTTTTGCCCACGAAATTCGGTGCCGCACTGTGGCTCAATCCCGACACGGTTGATGTGCCTGTGCGCCAGCTCCTCGTCCGTGCACTGACGAACCTGCCTCAGCCTCGAGTTACTCTCGACACGGCAATTCGGACCTATCGCCTGCAAGATCGCGCCTACTCTCACCTGCCATCAGGGCTCTCAGGCAGGTTGCGAAGTGCGGCTCAGGCCGCACACCTTTTCTACCCGCCAGTTGCTGACACGCAATGGCAGGGCGGATCCAACGGAAGACCGTACGCACCCTCACGCTGGGTGCTCGACCACATGAGCGAAGCACTCGCGGGTGTGGATGCCATTGAACGTGAACTGGCCGAGCGAACCGGCCACTACCTGCGTGCATTGTCAGCAATCCACACCGCCGCAACGGTCCCGGCTTCTGTCACCGCATCGATGCCGCTGATCCGCTTCCCTGTGATCCTCCAGCGCGATGGGTCCGGTCAGCCTATCGACCCAGAAGACATGTTCAGTGCGCTGCAGTCACAGGGCTTCTATCCGGGCAGGTGGTATCGGCCTCTCCTCTTCCCCGGTGTGCGCAGCCCGCGTACATACGAACTTGATTCTCACAGTGATGACCTTTCACGCACACGCCAGATCGAGCGTTCGATCATTAACTTGCGGACCCAGGAATCACGCGACCATGCTGAGCGACTGGCCGATGCGGCCGTACGCTGGCTCGCCGCTCATGAAGCGATTTGAGCGTCTTCCAGCTCAAGGAGCCACGCCTTGCGGTCAGTTCCCGCAGCGTATCCCGTCAACGAACCATCTGCCGCCACGACACGGTGACACGGGACGATGAGGGAGATGGGATTGCGCCCGACAGCCTGCCCAACAGCCTGAGGTGCCGGCCGGCCAGCCTGACAGGTCAGTTGACCAGCCTGACGTGCCAGCCCGCTGGCTCGCTGATCAGCAACAGCATCGGCCAGGTCACCGTACGTGGTCGTCTGCCCGTAGGGAATTGCGAGGAGCTCGCGCCACACACTGACCTGGAAATCAGTGCCGACCAGGCGCAGCGCAGGCACCTCGTCGGGAATGTGGCCGGCAAAGTAGGTGTCCAGCCAGCGCGTTGTGCAGGTCAGGTTGTTCTGCGTCTTGATTGACGAGGGTGGCTCCAGCTCACTGATGTCATCGGTGTGCGTCATGCCGGCGATGGTGGAGCCGAAATGCTTCGCCCCCTCACACCACAGTCCGACGAGGTCACCACCTATGAAAGCCAGTGTCCAGGTGCCGATGGGTGAACGGTAGCGTGAGAGAAAAGCCGGGGCTGTGGGGGTCATGGTCGTCAGCCTACTGTGGGGCGCGTGAGTTCGCATTGAACATAGTTTTTCCCGTACAGTACACATCGTGACGAAATCTTTAGCTGTGTCAGAAAACGCTCGAGCCGAACGACCCGCAGTGATCCTGGCCAACCTCGGAACGCCGCAGGCACCCACAGCCCGGGCTGTGCGCCCCTTCTTGCGTGAATTCCTCTCCGACCGGCGCATCATTGAAATGCCTCCAGCAATCTGGCGACCGATCCTCGAAGGCATCATCTTGCGGGTGCGCCCTGCACGGTCTGCAAAACTCTACGAGTCGATCTGGCACACCGAGTCGAACTCCTCACCACTGATGTACTGGTCGCTGCGTCAGCGCGACGAACTGGCTGCGCGCCTCGACCATGTTGCCGACGTGCACCTGGCCATGCGCTACGGCGAACCATCGATCCGCAGCGTGCTTGATCAGCTGCGTGATCAGGGAGTGCAGCGCGTCCTCATCATTCCCGCCTACCCGCAGTACGCCTCCTCATCTACCGCGCCTGTCATCGATGAAGTTGCCCGCGACATGCTGAACGCTCGCAATCAACTGGAGATCCGCACCATTCGCTCCTTCCATGACGCCCCGGTGTATATCGAGGCGCTCGCGGCCGCCCTCGTTAATCACTGGGATGCGCGCGGCCGGCCCGATTTTGAAGGTGGCGACAAACTCGTCCTGTCCTTCCACTCGATACCCGAGGCGATGCACCGCGACGGAGACGTGTACCGCGACGAGTGTGAAACGACGGCTGAACTGCTGCGATCGCGCCTCAACTTGGATCCACAGTGGGTACTCACCCGCTACCAGTCCGTCTTTGGGCCGGCCAAGTGGATTGGGCCCGCCACCATCGACACGATGGGGGAACTTGGCGCAGTGGGCACCACCAGAGTGGACGTGATCTGCCCCGGGTTTGTCGCAGACTGCATCGAAACGCTTGATGAGATCGCACGCCTGAACCGTGATGCCTTCATCGAAGCTGGCGGTTCGCAGTTCCACTACGTGCCATGGGGCAACGATCTGCCCGGATGCATCGACACGTTCGAGGAGGTCGCCCGCACCGGCTTGGCCGGCTGGGTGTAAGCCTCGTCGGCTACCCGTTTGAGTGTGAACCTCGTCGACTATGCGGTCGGGTGTGACGCCTCGCTCAGGCGCGTGAATGCGCAGGTGATGGCCCACGACAATCCGAGTGCAATGAGTGCCGGAACCAGGATAGTTGCCCCTTGATGCGTAAACTCCAGCACAAGGGCGAGTGCGGTGAGCGGCGCACGCATCGATGAGCCCAGGAATGACATCGCTCCGATCAGCGCGCAGGCAGTGATTGAAATGTCGGGGAACATCGTCGACCACGCCAGTCCACCGACGGCGCCGAATCCGGCTCCCAGTGCGATACCCGGTGTCAGCGTGCCACCCCATGCCCCTGATGCGATTGTGCCCAGCGTTGTGATGGCCTTGGCACACGTGATGATCAGGACAGGGACGAGGGCGGCCAGGGAATGCGCGTCGAATCCCGCCTGAGCAGTGGCCTGACCATTACCCATGACCTGCGGAATCCACACGGCGATGAGCCCGACGAGTGTGAAGATTACAGGCAAGGTGACTAGAAGCAGCGGGGTTGTCGGGCGCAGGTCTTCAGCGCGTTTCACCAGGCGACTGAAACCCCAGCCTGCTGTACCTAAGATCGGGCCGGCGATGAGTGCCCACAGCAGCAGTGATGGTGTTGAAGTGGGTGCGGTGACCGTGTAGAACGGTTCGGGCCGGATGGGGCCTTGGGCGACCAGGACAGACAGGCCCGAGATCAGGCATGCACACCACAATGCCCGCGGGGTCAGAGAAACGATCAGAACTTCCAGGGCGAAAATTGCTCCTGAAATGGGAATTGAATACACAGCGGCCAGCCCTGCGCCTGCGCCGCATGCGACGATCAGGCGGCGATCCTGCGCGCTCAGTCCCAACCGGTCACAGCACCATCCTGACAGGGCTGCGGATACTTCACGCGGTGCCACTTCCCGGCCGATGGACGCACCGAGCGCCACAATGACAACCTGTGTGGTCGCGTGCGTGAATGTGGTCAAGAGCGGCATTTTCGCCCCGTTGACACCCTGGGTGACGGTGACGATCCCTCGTCTGGTGTGGTGCAGCAGTGCCCAGGAAATCCCGCCGATCGCACCTGCCAGAGCAAGAAATATGACGCGTCTGGACGAATCGGTTGACAGGACAGCCTCGATGAAGGTTGCGCTCTCACCGTAGGCGAGTCTTTCGATCAGGTGAAGCAGATGCGAAAAGAACCATCCGGTAATGCCGGCAATTGCGGCCGTGAAAATGACGGCCACGATGAGGCGAACGAGCGGAGTGCGGTGAGAGCTTTCACCGTCTGACGGTACGTGCACCTATCTACCGTACGTTGGCTGCGCTTCGGTGCGCCAGCAGGGACGCGGTGAGGCGGGCGGGGCACAGGCGCGTACTGTCAGGACTGATTAGTAACCTTCGCGTGGCGGGAATGGAGGTATTGAGCAATCCGGGTCAGAATTGCTGCGCACAAAGCTCCTAAGACAATTCCGCATGCCATCGATATCAGTGGTGAAGTCGAAATACGTGCACCGATTGTTCCGCTCAGGCCGTAGATGCAAGACCAGATAAGGCAGGCGGGTGCATCGAGTAACGCAATATGGCGGAAAGGTATGCGCATTTTCCCCGCGCTGAAAAAAATCGCAATTCGCACAATGGGGACGAATCGACCCGTCGACAGGAGAATTCTCCATTGGCGCTCTGTTACTGCACTTAACCTCATATTGAGTTTCGGTAGACGACGGGACTTTTCAGGAAAGAGTCGACCGATCGTCGCCATTGTAAGGTCGCCTACAAGTGCCGCGCAGGCACAGCACACAATGAGGAATGTCAGGAACACAGGTTCACGGTATGCCGGAGTTGCCGACAGGGCGCTGATAACCGAACCAGAGGGAAGGACGGGGAAGAACCCGTCACCCCAGCATGCCAGGACGCACAGAACGAGGGAAAGCGGCTGATCGGAAAATGAAACGATGGCGGCTTCGATGCCGCTGATAAAGGACCAAAAGGAGCTCATTGCGACAGGCCTGAAAAGCTCAGGGAATGCGACAACGTCGAACAGTCTGGCGCAGGCCGGTGCTTCAATGAATTCACATGGTGATCATCGCACGGAATGGAAGTTAAACGCCATAGGGGAATCCCCTGAACAGTCCCTGAACCTGGTAGCAGGTTCTGCCCGATTTTGGTGTTCACCATGAACTTGTCAGCGATCTGAGAAAGTGCCTAATGTGAGGAAGCGGCTGATACGAGAAAACGGCTGATACGAGAGAACGGTTGATGTGAGAAAACGGTTCACGCCACATTGCCAGATGAATTCAAATAAATGAAAACCGATTGAAGTGCTACTCTTTTTATTGTCGGAATTGGATTCTGCAGAAGGAATACTTTCAATGAAAAAGACAAAGGTTTTCTTGGTCGACGACATCGATGGCTCTGAAGCTGAACGGACGATTAGTTTTGCCTTCAACGGCATTTCCTACCAAATCGATCTGAATGCTGAACACGCGAACAAGATCGAAGACGATTTCGCGCAGTGGATTCGCCATGCGCGCCGGACCGGTGGCCGGGCTGTCACTCGCCGCAGCGGTGCAACCGCCGGTGCGTCCGATTCAGCGAAGATTCGCCAGTGGGCGCAGGATGAGGGTCTTGAGGTGTCACAGCGCGGACGTATCCCCGCCAGCATTGTCGAGCAGTACCGTCAGGCGCATCAGTAAGAGCTGCCGATGAGGTGAAGGACAACCGCTCAGGCGGCGACCGGCCGTTGTTGAGTGGCTCGTATTGCCGACGCTGTGAAGTGATGTCGAAGGGTCCCGTGACAGCGGGCACGATCTTTGTGAGAATAGGACTATGACATACAAACTGGTATTGCTCCGCCATGGCGAGAGCGAATGGAATGCAAAGAACCTTTTCACCGGCTGGGTTGACGTACCCCTGTCAGAAAAGGGTCGCTCAGAGGCAACGCACGGAGGAGAGCTTCTCAAGGAAGCCGGCATCCTGCCTGACCTGCTGTTCACCTCGATGCTGCGTCGCGCCATCCAGACCGCCAACCTGGCCCTGGATGCCGCGGACCGTCACTGGATTCCCGTGGAGCGTTCATGGCGCCTTAACGAGCGTCACTATGGCGCTCTGCAAGGCAAGAACAAGAAGGAAATCCGCGACGAGTTCGGCGAGGAACAGTTCATGCAGTGGCGCCGTTCCTACGATGTGCCGCCGCCGGAGATCGAAAAGGGCTCGGAATTCTCGCAGGACGCCGACCCGCGCTATGCAGGCGAGCCGATTCCGTTGACCGAATGCCTCAAGGACGTGCTGGCCCGTTTGCTGCCGTACTGGAATGACACCATCGTTCCCGCGATTCGCTCCGGCAAGACCGTGATGGTTGCAGCCCACGGCAACTCACTGCGCGCCATCGTCAAGCACCTCGATGATATCTCCGACGACGACATCGCCGGCCTGAATATCCCGACCGGCATTCCGCTGGTCTACGAGCTTGACGAGGAAACCCTCAAACCCGTCAAGAAGGGCGGCACATACCTTGATCCCGATGCTGAGGCCAAGATCGCGGCCGTAGCAAACCAGGGCAAGTAAGTTTCATTCACGAGGGTTCCCACCCTCAAGGCTGGTGCCCCACCTCCCAAGGAGGTGGGGCACCAGCCTTTATGCGCATGTTGAAGGCGTCAGCGGGGTAATACGGTGTGTGAGCTCCGCGTTCGCCGGATATAGATTCGGCAGTTCCGCTTAGGCGGTTTGTGCGCCTTCCACGATGTACATCACCTGGTCTGCAACGGAAACAGCGTGATCACCGAAGCGCTCCAGGAAGCGGGCCGCGAGCGTCACGTCGATCACCTGAGCGCGAGTCAGATCATTGTCGTCATCGGTTGCCATGCGGCGAGCCTCGATCTGCAGGTCATCGAGAATGTCGTCATCGCGATGCATACGACGGGCCAGGTTCAGATCCTGGGTCTGGACAACCTTCTCCATCGAGTGTGCCATCTGCACGGCCGCGTCCGTCATCTTGGTGATGAGCGGTCGAGCCTGTGGGCAAATCCCCGGCTCCTGGTGGGGGTTGCGTGCGATCAAAGCCAGGTGGGCCGCAAGGTCGCCCTGACGCTCCATCGTCTGAGTCAGTCTCAGGCCCGCAACAATCAGGCGAAGATCGGATGCAACGGGGCCCTGTAGCAGCAGAAGGCTCACACAGGTTTCGTCGATGTGACGGGACAGTTGGTCGAGGCGGTCATCAGCGTCGCCTGTCTGCTCCGCCTTGATCATGTCACCTTCGCGCAGGGCCTGCGTTGCGCGTTCAATCGCGACGGTGACACCGGAGCTCATCCTCTCCAAATCGAGTCCAAGCTGCGTCAGTTCCTGTCGATATACAGTGCGCACAATGTCTCCTTCACGAAAAATCCACTGTAACTGTTTAAGTCCACCAAAGATAAGTGCCAAGTGTGTGCATATCGGGTTAATTTTTGGTTAACTCCTGCTTGCTTTTCGGGTATTGTTGCAGGAAATCTGCAGATGGCCCGTCACGAGTGGTGACGAAGAGGCAAACAGATCGATACAGTTATGTCTGTGTTGGACGCTATCACTCTCATCGTTGTCGCGCTGCTGGGTGTCCTCGTCGGCGCTGTCGGCGTAGGAGCCTTCCGGCTGTCTCAGCGTCAACAGGACGTCGAAAATGGAGTGGATCCGCAGTACACCCAGCCGCCTGTCGATCTGCTCGCCATGACTTCCGCTCTGCCCGGCATCGTGATCGTCGTTGACGCGGACAACAAGATTGTCCGCGCTGATGCCAAAGCGTATGCCAAAGGCCTGGCGCGTCACCAGGAACTGACGCACCCTGCCCTCATTGAAGTTGCCGCACGCGTGCGGGCCGAGGGAGTCCCGCTGACCACTGAGATGACGCTGCCACGCTCCGACCTTCCTGAAGCAGCGGAACTGTTCTTCCGAGTACGGGTGGCCCCGCTGCCCGGTGACCTCCTCTTGATCGTGGCAGAGGATCTGACGATCCAACGACGCAACGAGGCTGCGCGCCGCGATTTTACTGCGAACGTGTCGCACGAGCTGAAAACACCTGTCGGAGCTGTGCGACTTCTGGCCGAAACGATCGCTGAAAACTCTGACGATTCTGAAGCAGTTGCCTACTTCGCGAGCCGACTGTCGAAAGAATCGGAACGACTGTCCACACTGGTGCAGGACATTATCGACCTGTCGCGCCTGCAATCACCTGATGCTCTGGATTCGCCCGACCTCGTCAGCGTCAAGCAAGTGATCAGCGAAGCGCTCCATCAGGAAGAATTCCCCGCCGAGCAGGCACGCATCGAGTTACGCGGACCGGATCCTGCGCTCGAGGCCTACGTGTGGGGAGATAAGGACATGCTGGTGATGGCGGTCCGAAACCTCGTCGATAACGCTGTGCGGTACTCGCATCCGGATTCATGGGTGCGTGTCGACGCGGTACGCAACCAGGAACGAATCTGCATTCGCGTCATCGACACCGGTATCGGCATCTCATCTGAGCATCAGCAACGCATCTTTGAACGCTTCTTTAGAGTCGACACGGCACGCTCACGTGAAACAGGGGGGACAGGACTGGGATTGTCAATCGTCAAACATGTTGCCAGTGATCACGGCGGAACAGTGACCGTTGCATCCCTCCCGGGTCGCGGATCAACGTTCACGCTAGTGTTACCTGAAGCAGAGATCGGTGAAAATGGAGACGAGCGTAAAGACAAGGACGCAAGATAATCATGACGGCAATTTTGATAATCGAAGATGAAGCCTCCTACCGTGAGCCACTCGCCTACAACCTGCGTCGGGACGGCTTTGACGTGGGCGAAGCATCCGACGGAAATGCTGGACTCGAAAAAGCGATCGATCCGAAATGGGATCTGATCTTGCTTGACCTGATGTTGCCGGGAATGTCGGGCACCGAAGTGTGCAGGAAACTCAGAAAAGTATCCAACGTTCCTGTCATCATGGTGACCGCGAAAGACGAAGTGGTCGAACGCATCGTCGGCCTGGAGATGGGTGCCGACGACTACATCACGAAGCCGTATTCCTACCGTGAATTGCTGGCCCGCATCCGTGCAGTATTGCGGCGCCAGGCTGGCACGCTGGAGGATGAAGAAGAAGTCCTTGAAGTGGGAACGATCCGCCTGTGGGTGGACAGGCACGAAGTCACGGTGGACGACACATCCGTGTCGATGCCGCTGCGTGAATTTGAACTGCTGGAATTCCTCGCCCGCAACCCCGATCGAGTCCTGACGCGCTCGCAGCTGATGGATCGTGTGTGGGGAGTCGGAACGATCGGTGATTCAAAAACCCTGGACGTGCATGTCAAACGTCTGCGCGCTCGGATCGAGCCGGATCCATCCCACCCCGTCCGCCTGGTGACCGTTCGCGGACTGGGATACAAACTGGTGTCGAATCCGCGCGACGAAAGCAAGTAAAAACGGCGCGCAGGTGTGTGCCGGCATCCCCGTGCGAAGGGGCGTGGAGCGAGCGAAGCGCTAGCATAACACCCCCACTGACTGTGTGTGCACGATTACTGGTAGAATGGCGGTATTGTTGAATACCAGCAGGAGTTTCTTTTATGACGTTCACCATCGGTCAAACGGTCGTCTACCCCCATCACGGAGCAGCCACGATCGAGGAGATCGCCACCCGAAAGATACGCGGTGAGGAAAAAACTTACTTAACACTGCGCGTCACGCAAGGTGACCTCAAGATTCAAGTGCCAGCTGACAACGTCGACCTCGTTGGCGTTCGAGATGTCGTCGATGAAGACGGGCTGGAAGAAGTCGTCTCCGTTCTGCGAGCACCTTATGTCGAAGAGCCGACGAACTGGTCACGACGCTTCAAAGCGAATCAGGAAAAAATCGCAACCGGCGACATCGTCAAAGTCTCCGAAGTTGTTCGTGACCTGACACGCCGCGACGCCAGCAAGAAGCTGTCCACGGGCGAAAAGCGCATGCTGACGAAAGCCCGCCAGATCCTGACTTCTGAGCTTGCTCTGGCCCGCGACATCGACAAGTCAGCAGCATCGGATCGCCTCGACTCGATCCTGGCTGAATCGGCCGAAACGGATGACAGCGCCGACGATGCCGGCACCGACACTCACGAATCAGGCGACGACAAGTAGTGCCGTCAGCGTCGCGTCCTCCCGGCAGTGGCGCGGCACCTGAATTGCGACCATCCTGACATGAGCCAGCTGCGATCCCAGTCAACGACGCCATTGCAGGCGCCTGGATCCCACCACGCTGGCATCGTGTCAGCTGAACCTGCGCTGACTGAATCTGTGTCAACCGAATCTGCACGAGCAGAACCTGCACCTGTCAAGAGGCGCCTGTCTGTCCTGGCCGCAGCTGGCTCGGGCACCCGACTGGGACGGCACATGCCCAAAGCCCTCGTCGAAGTAGGCGGTGCACCGATGGTACTGCGCGCCCTTCGCGGCCTTGACTCAGCGGGAATCACACACATTGCGGTCACCGCTCCGATAGACGCCCTCGTCGATTTTGAACAACTCATCGGGAGTGCGCTGCCCGACCTGTCTGCCACCGTGCGAGTCGTCGCGGGAGGAGCGTCGCGTCAGGCGTCTGTGGCCGCAGGTTTGCGATCCCTTGAACAGTTCCGTCCTGACGCGCGCACACCTGTCCTGATCCACGACGCGGCGCGCTGCCTGACACCGCCGGCGCTCATTGACCGCGTTGCCCGAGCCATTGAAAACGGTGCCAATGCCGTCATCCCAACCTTGCCAGTAACTGACACGATCAAACCGCTTGCCACCGGCACGCACATCGACGAGGGAGACGATGCATTATCACCCCTCGACCCGAGTATTGACCGCTCACGCCTGCGCGCTGTTCAAACTCCGCAAGGCTTCACGTGGGACGTCATATGCCGTGCTCACGAGTACGGAGCCAGCAGAGCAGCCGACGAATCGAGCGCCGCCACCGATGATGCAGGGTTGGTGGAAGCACTGGGACTGACGGTGATGTCGATTGCGGGCGACACGATGGCATTCAAAGTGACCACCGAGTTGGACATTGCCCTGGCGCAAGCCTGTCTAGATCACAGGTACGCGCCCGATGCGTGATACCTTGCAATCGCAGGTATCTGTCTGCGGCGCGCGCCGCACCCTTGTATAAGGAGATCCCATGTCACAACACGAGCAGTCCTTCGAGCATGCTCCCACTCCTTCTTCCACTTCGTCACACTCGACAGGTTCCACGCCTCCGTCAGGGTCACGCCACCACTGGGTTCTGTGGAACAAGAAAGTGGTCTCATGGGCTTTGTGGGACTGGGGCTCAGCCGCATTCAACGCCGTGGCAACAACCTTCGTCTTCTCTGTCTACCTGACAACTGACGGGGTGTTCGCCCCCAAAGTTGTTGCCAACGAGAACCTGTCACTGGGACTGACCCTTGCCGGCATCGTGATCGCTCTGCTAGCTCCCATCACGGGGCAGCGTGCTGATCGGCGCGGTAAAGGGGGAGTGTGGCTCGGCTGGTTCACCGCCATGGTGGTGCTGTGCATGCTCGCCATGTTCTTCGTGGCACCTAATTCCTCGCTCGGCCCAACCGGCGCGCTGTGGCTGGGAATCGGTCTGCTCGGCTTGGGTAACGTGTTCTTCGAGTTCGCCTCCGTCAACTACAACGCGATGCTCAATCACCTGGCTGATAAGTCAGCGATGGGACGAATCTCCGGATTCGGCTGGGGCCTCGGGTACGTCGGCGGCATCGTGTTGCTGCTGATCCTCTTCGTCGGCTTCATCAACCCCGAAGTCGGCTGGTTCGGCGTGACAGGTGAAAACGGGCTGAATATTCGTGTCGCAATGGTGGTCTCAGCCATCTGGTTCGCCGTATTCTCTTTGCCGGTCGTCCTCAACCCACCCAAGCCGAAGAATGTGTCCACCAGCGATACCCATGAGTCACTGATCGATTCCTACAAGCTGCTGTGGTCCACAGTGAAGTCTCTGGCGCGCACCTCTCGCCACACCTTGATGTTCCTGATCGCGTCGGCTGTTTTCCGCGATGGCCTGGCTGGGGTGTTCACATTTGGCGCAATCCTGGCAGGGTCCGTGTTCGGCTTTTCCGCCTCCGAAGTCATCCTCTTTGCCATTGCCGCCAACGTTGTCGCCGGCCTGGCAACCATTGGCTTCGGTGCGCTTGACGACTGGATCGGCCCCAAGCGCGTCATCATCCTGTCCCTGGTGTGCATGGTGACCTCCGGGTTGCTGGTGTTCTTCTTCCACTCATTCGGCAAGCCGATCTTCTGGGTCCTGGGTCTGATCCTGTGCGTCTTTGTCGGCCCGGCACAGTCGGCCTCGCGCTCCTTCCTGGCGCGCATGATTCCGGCAGGTCGCGAAGGCGAAGTATTCGGCCTGTACGCCACGACCGGCCGAGCTGTCTCCTTCCTCTCACCTGCCCTGTACTACCTGGCCATCAAACTGGGGCGCGCCGTCACACCACCGGACGTGGACGCCACTCACTGGGGCATTCTCGGCATCGTCGTGGTACTGCTGGCTGGCCTTCTGCTGCTCATTCCGATTCGCCAGGAATCCGCGCATCTGAACATTTATCAGGACAGCACGCCGTCACAGGGGTGATACTGGAAGCACGTTCCTGGAAGCCGCGCGGTGAAGGCGCCCTCGTCAACGAAGGGAAAATACATGTCCGCTCCACGTCTGCGCATGTACAGCGCGCCGCCCTCGCAAGTCGTGCTCGCCTTGAACCACCTGCGCGACAAGACCGGGATCCCCACCGAGTTTTCCGACGAGGCGCAGCACGAAGCTGACCTTGCGGCCTCCCATTGGCATTCCAGCGGCGTTGAGCGCTTCATTGCCGAGGGTGCCCGCGACGCGCGTGACATCCCGTTCGTCACCATCGACCCGCATGGTTCCCGTGATCTGGATCAGGCTGTGGCGTGCGTGCGACTGGACGGCGACGATGACGGCGAGCGCAGCGCCTCGCGGGCAGGGCGAGCCACCTTTCGCGTTTACTATGCGATCGCCTCACTGGCAACATTCGTGTGGCCTGACGGGGCGTTGGACCATGCTGTGCGTGAGCGTGGATCAACCGTATACGCGCCCGATGAGGTCACGCCATTGCATCCGGATGTGTTGTGCCATGATGCTGCCTCACTTATTCCGGATGCCGATCGCCCCTCGTGCCTGTGGACCATTGACCTGGACGATGACGGCAACGTGGTGGAAGCGAACGTGGAGCGGGCCGTGATCCGTTCGAGGGCACAACTGGACTACGACGGTGTTCAGCGCGCAGTCGACGGCAAGGGCGACCTGCCTGATGTGGTTCCAGCTGACTTTATTGACAACTTGGCTCACGTCGGTCAGGCTCGTGAGCAGCGTGAAATCGAACGCGGCGGTATCTCGATGAACGCGCCTGAGCAGGAAATTGAGGAGCGCGACGACGGCCAGTTCGAGTTGACGTACCGCGCGACGCTGCCCGTTGAAGAATGGAATGCTCAGATCTCGCTTCTGACCGGCATGTGTGCGGCTGACATGATGCGCCGGGCAGGGATCGGTATTTTGCGTGTCATGCCGCCTGCAACCGACCGTGACATTACCCGCCTGCGGCGCGTGGCCGAGGCACTGGATCTGGAATGGCCCGCTGAGCAGACCTATCCCGACTTTGTGCGATCGCTCGATTCGGCCGATCCGGCTCACGCGGCGTTTATGAGCCAGGCGCGCACACTGTTCCGCGGCGCGGGGTACACGGCGTTTGACCGGGGGGCACCCACCGGTGATGAAGCGATCCACGGAGCGATCGCTGCGCCGTATGCGCATGTGACTGCACCGCTTCGCCGGTTGGTGGATCGCTACGGTGAGGAAGTGTGCCTGTCGATCTGCGCCGGTGTTGACGTGCCGACGTGGGTACGTGACGGTTTGCCTGAGTTGCCCACCATCATGGCTCAGACGACTCAGAAAGTGCGCACCGTTGAAAACGGAGCGGTTGCCGCGCTGGAGGCGATGGTGCTGGCTGGTCATGAAGGCGAGCTGTTTGACGCGGTGGTCACCAGTGTGAACAAGGAGCGGGCAGAGATCATCGTGTCGGATCCGGCTGTGATTTCACGCGTCGATATTCAGGGAATCGAGGATGCTCCTTCCTTGGCCGGCAAGCGCGTGCAGGTCAGGCTCGAGAAGGTCGACCCTGCCGCTCCGTCGGTGGAGTTCGCCCTCGCCATCGATGGGTCTGAGGCCGATCGGCGCTGACGGTGCCGCTAGGGTGTGCCCTCGCTGACGGTGCGGCTGAGGTGTGCCGGATATGAGCATGCCACAGATCGGTTTGAGGCCGATCGTCGCTGACGGTGCCGCTAGGGTGTGCCCTCGCTGACGGTGCCCATAGAAATGCCCTCGTTGCCGAATGACAGTCAGCTGTGGTTGTGCCGGTGCGCGCGGCGCCCGCGGCCACCCTCGTCAATCACGAATCGAATCTGTGAGCCGCTGACATTGCGTAGATCAGTGCGCTTGCCTGCGCTGCCAGCCCTTCGCCGCGTCCAGTGAACCCGAGCCCGTCGGTCGTGGTGGCCGATACGGATACAGGGGCGCCGACGATATCTGACAATGTGCGTTCGGCTTCCTTCAGGCGCGATGCCATCCGAGGACGGTTACCGATCACCTGCAGGCTCACATTCGCAACCGCAAAACCGGCCTGCGTGACCATCCGCAGGACCTCTGTGAGGAATGCGCGCCCTGATGCGCCCTTCCACTCGGGGCGGTCCGTGCCGAAGTTGGATCCCATGTCGCCCAGGTGTGCGGCTGACAACAGTGCATCGCAGATGGCATGCGCCGCCACGTCTCCATCAGAGTGCCCTGCCAGCACTGGCTCACCTGGCCATTCCATGCACGCCAGCATCAAGACGTCGGTATGCGGCTGCTCGTTGCCACTTCCGTGAATGTGCTGGGTGTCGGTTCCGCGCGCTTGCTGAGCGTCACTGGTCTGTCCTCGCTGGCTATCATTTCTGCGCACCTGCGAGCTTTCTGCAGCCTGTCCCGGCTGGCTGCCGCCAGGGTGCGGATTCTCAGCGAACGCGTGAACGTCAATGGCGTGGCCGATGCGGAATGGGCACGCCTGCGGCGCCTGCGCGTTGCCTGCTGCGGCGTTACCTGCTGCCGCGTTGCCTGCTGCCGCTTTACTTGCTGCCGTGTTGCTTGCTGCGGCGTTGCTTGCTGCGGCGTTGCGAGAATAATTGGTCCGGTGCGCGGTGCTCATAGGGTCAGCTTAGTATCCACCCTCGCCCGCGGGATGAGTTGCAGCCGTCACGAGGTATGGGCGGTGCCGGTCGTTTGCCCTTCCGCCCTGGCGCCAGCGCATACTCTGGATTTAACTTCGCCGCGTGCACTTACTCGTGAAATTGGGCCTTCCACGTGCACATACCCCTAGATTTAAACCCTCCACGTGCACATACCCCTAGATTTAAACCCTCCACGTGCACATACCCCTAGTTCTAACCTCGCCGCGTGCACATACCCCTAAAAAGTCTTGTAAAAATGCACAATCCCCTAGATTTAACGCGTGAGGCTCGAGGTCGCCGGAAGCTACTGACGGCTGACCTGCGGAAATAGGTTTTGTCCTTTTGGGGTGCCGACTTTAGCTAGGGGTATGTGCAGTTTTCGCGTTAAATCTAGGGGAATGTGCATCAAGACCGTGAAGATTTAGGGGAATGTGCAACGCAGGCACGAAGATCTAGGGTGTTGTGTTGCATCGGCGGCTGATTTGTCGCATGAGCGCACGAGAAAAGGGGTCGCGGAGACGCAGGGAGAAGAGCAAAGCGCGACACGACGCGCGAAAAAGCGGAGGTATGCCCGCTGCTGAGGAGAGCTGCACTATCCGGGCGGTGCTGAGGAAAACTGGCGATCGGCGGAACTGCTGAAGAGAATTTTGCGTGCGTACGCCCGCTCCATGTGGAGGCGAATTTCAGCCACGATGCGTTCAGGCGAGCGCAGATCCTTCCACACAAAACGCAAAACGGTGAAACCTGCGGCCTCAAGCTTTTTCTGGCGGTATTGCTGAGCTTCCAAGCTGGCGAAAATGTCGTCGGCATCAGTTCCGTGTTTCGAACGCCCATCAAATTCGATGGCGATACGAAGGTCTGGAATTCCAAAATCTGTGAAGAACGTGTAGCCGTCATGCAGCACTTTCATCTGCGTGCAGACCTCCGTGATGCCACCTTGACGCATGATCCATAGCAAGTGTCGTTCTGCAACGGATTCACACGCGGCGTCTGCACCCTCGATGATGTGCGAAAGGTGTTTCTTGTTACGAGTCCGTTCAGGCAATTTGCGTGCGAGTAAAAGTAGATCTTTGCGGACTGCATCCTCTCGCTTCCGAGACATGTCGTATTCCCGCCGGTCGAAGCGAGACAGGATGCGCAGAACTCCACACATGACGACGTGACTATTCGCCGTATCGTCTAGAACTCCAGTTGAAATAGCGGCGTCTTTCAGTGAACAGCAACGAATCCCATGAGGAAATGTGACCGGTTCGCTTAACAGCTGCCGGTGATGTCTACGCACGGTTATCGCTGGGATAACGTCGTTTTCAGACAGCTGGACCGGGGGCAGAAAACTTGTCGACGTGGTCGAATTCAGGGGCGCTGGATGCAAGAGATCGATTGTTATCAGCGAGGAGAGAGTGCTGATGCCGTGGACGACGCATGCGGCGTGGCCAATTACGATGCATTTGCTGTGTCGGTAGCGCGTGAGAATCCATGCTCGCGCCCGATTAATGAAATTGATAACTGCCCACTTGTCGGGTAGCTCCTCCAGTATGTATCGAGCAACGTAGAAACCCTTTCCCAAAGCAATGAGATTCATCGAGGTGGCTTTTTCTTGCGAGATGCGTCTGTCGCGAGATGATCGGATCAGGATCTTGTCAAAGTCGAATGCAACAGCAGGCATCGGTGCTCCTCTGGTTTGGACTGTGTACCCAAGTGAGATGTGGTTGCAATGGTCGGATTTACGGTGCTCAGGATAGAAGTAGCTCGCGCGCAAGAATAGGTCGAGGCGACAGTCTGTGGATGGCGGGCTGCGCAGGGCGGGGCGTGGATGAAGTCAGATAGGGCCAGAGACTGACGGGCGCGGGCAGCCCCATTGCGCGTGGGTTGCAGCGCGTCGGCGGAAGAGGGGCCGGTGGCGCATATGGCAACCCTCGGGCGGGCGCGGATCGCAGGGCGAAGATGAGGAATGCGCGTGGGGCGCATTACGATAAGAGGCATGACGCTGTATCTGCACGATTCGAAGAAGGCCGCATTGGCTCCGCTGGAGCCTGTCCACCCCGGACACGTCGGGATTTACCTGTGCGGTGCTACCGTGCAGGGCTCCCCGCACATCGGACACCTGCGCAGCGCGGTCGCCTTCGACACGCTGATCCGCTGGCTGCGCCGCAACGGCACGCAGGTAACCTACATTCGCAACATCACCGACATTGATGACAAGATCCTCGCCAAATCAGCTGAAGCAGGAGTGCAGTGGTGGGCGTGGGCGTCTCGATTCGAGCGCGAATTTGCCGATGCGTATGCGACCCTCGGCGTGCTGCCACCCACCTTTGAGCCGCGCGCCACTGCCCACATCCCTGACCAGATCGCGCTGGTGGAGCGCCTGATTGAACGTGGACATGCGTACGTGGACGGCCAGGGCAATGTGTATTTCGACGTTCATTCGCAAGAAGATTACGGCTCGCTGACCCGTCAGAAACTGGACGATATGCGTTCTACGGAAGATGACGCGCAGATCGACCAGGATGTCGAAGCAGGCAAACGCGATCCGCGCGACTTCGCCTTGTGGAAGGCTGCCAAACCCAGCGAACCAGCCACCGCCTCGTGGAATTCTCCGTGGGGACGAGGGCGGCCGGGTTGGCACCTGGAATGTTCGGCTATGTCGAAGCGTTACCTGGGCGAAGAATTCGACATCCACGGGGGCGGCATTGACCTGCGATTCCCGCACCACGAAAACGAGCAGGCACAGTCACACGGAGCCGGATGGGGATTTGCCCGCATGTGGGTCCACAATGCCTGGGTCACCATTAAGGGTGAGAAGATGGCGAAATCCGTGGGCAACGTTCTGTCCGTGGATGCGCTGACGCAGCAGGCACCCGCTCTGGCTGTGCGCTGGGCACTGTCAACAGTGCATTACCGTTCAGCCTTGGAGTGGGGACCCGACACGCTGCCGGCGGCTCAAGCGGCATCTGAAAAGTTCATTACCTTTGCTCTCAAGAGTGCGGAAGCTGCAGGCGAAGCAACCGTCGAAGAACTGCAGCTGGGGGAGAAAGATCTGCCTGAAGGGTTCGTCAATGCTTTGAACGATGACCTGAACGTCGCCGGCGCCCTCGCCGTGATTTACGAACACCTCAAAGTCGGTAACCAGGCCCTGGCCAGCGGCGACACAGAGGCGATTCGCCGCGAACACGTCCTCGTGCGATCCATGCTGGATCTGCTGGGCGTGGATCCCCTGTCCGATCAGTGGAAGGCCACCACTCGCGGGGAAACTGGAGCAACGACAGGCACGAACGGCAGCGGATCAAACGGCGCAATGGACGCCCTCGACAATCTTGTGACCGGTATTTTGAACGAGCGTGCGCAAGCCCGAGCAGATAAAGACTGGACGCGAGCCGACCAGCTGCGAGACACGCTGACCGAAGCCGGCATCACGGTGGAGGACGGCAAAGACGGTGCGACCTGGCACCTGGCAGCCGACTAAACCTTCTCGCCGCGCACACCAGCTCTCGCCAGCACAGCTTGGTGGGCACAGCTAAGACGGCAAGACTAGATGGCACGCGGAGCGTCGCGCTGCGGGTTCACACAGCGACGCCGGCGCCTAGCGGCACAAATGTGGCAAGGATCCACGAAAATGCACTCGAATGTGGGGCGGGCCGTACGATAAAGTGAAGGACTTGCACGGCGCGAATCGCCACATCACCAGGTGAGGCGGCTGGAAGCATCCATTGAGCACCTCACGTAGCATCCGTATGTGCAGCCGTGCTCAAGCCCGCGATCAGCATAAGAAGGCAGGAGACAACAGATGGCAAGTAATTACGGTCGACGTGGAGCCATCCGCAAACCTAACTCCAAGAAGGGGCCACGCGTAGGAACCGGCGGCCATTCACGCCGGGGTCTGGAGGGTAAGGGCCCCACTCCGAAAGCTGAGGATCGCGTCTACCACGCCGCCCACAAGCGCAAAGTTGCCCGTGAAAAGCGTGAGCAACAGGAAGCAGCGCTGGCACGTGTCCGCTCCAGGACCTCTATCAAGATTCCCGAAGGCCACGAGCTGATCTGTGGGCGTAACCCCGTTGCCGAAGCAGCTCAGGCAGGCGTGCCGATTCTGCGCGTCTTCATTTCACCGACCACAACGGCCGATGAGCGACTCGAATCCGTGATCCGCACAGCATCCTCTCTGGGAGCGCCGGTGATTGAAGTGACCAGGCGCGACCTGGACGTTGCAACGGATGGTGCCGTGCATCAGGGAGTAGCTGCCGAGGTGGACGCCTACGACTATGCGGATGCAGACGAACTGCTTGGTGACCTGCTTCAGCAGAGTGAGCCGCCCATGGTGGTGGCACTTGACCAGGTGACGGACCCGCACAATCTGGGTGCGACGTTGCGTGCTGCTGGCGCATTTGGCGCGGGAGGCGTGGTGATTCCGCAGCGCCGCTCGGCAGGTGTGAACGCCACCGTGTGGAAGGTGTCCGCTGGTGCAGCCGCGCGCGTCCCGGTTGCGCAGGTGTCCAACCTTGTACAGTTTCTGCGTGCCGCCAAAAAGGCCGGGTACTTCGTGGTCGGATTGGACGGCGGGGGTGACCAGTCGATCCGCCGCCTGCCCTTGTCGACCGAGCCACTGGTTATTGTCACGGGTGCGGAAGGGGCTGGACTGTCACGCCTGGTGCGCGACACCTGCGACCAGATCGTGTCGATTCCGATCAGCTCCACCGTTGAGTCTTTGAACGCGTCGGTTGCCACGGGCATCGCGTTGTACGAGGTGGCAGCCACGCGCGCCGACGCTCGCTGACAGGTACGCCGAGGTTATGCGGTGATGTCGCTGCCTAGAATAACCTTCGTACGTTTTTGGCGAGATCACCAATACCGGTTAATCTCCAACTGAGCAGGAGTGCGTCCCGAAGTGCTGCTTGGGCAGGGGATGCGTCGCCTCGCTTGCGATTCGCTGATTCAGCGATCGACATCGTTGACCAGTCGGGACTCATCTGACAAAGGTGGTTAGACCTGTACGGAATCCCGTAGTTATCCATCCTCAACTCGAGGATCGTCGAGAGGGGAGGGGCCTGCTGGATTTATCTGCACGGGCATGTTATCGTTAACTTCACTGGCGGAACAATGTAGATCTCCGCAGTGTATGACTCGAGAATCTAGCTCACTTCGTAAATCATGGGAGGCTTCAATGGCGCGACTACATGTTGATCCTAAGTATGTGAACGCTAACATCAATGAATTGATATGGGGATCGTTCACCGAGCACCTGGGCCGATGCATCTATGGGGGACTTTATCAGCCCGATCATGCGACCGCAGATGACAATGGCCTGCGGCAAGACGTGATCGATGAGGTAAAGGAACTTGATATAAGCCTTGTTCGCTATCCTGGTGGAAACTACGTTTCGAATTACAACTGGAAAGATGGTATTGGACCTAAGGAAAAGCGTCCGAGACGACTTGAATTTGCATGGGCAACCGTAGAAAGCAATCAATTTGGAATTGATGACTTTATTGATTGGGCGCGAAAAGCAAACGTAGAGCCGATGATAGCCGTGAATCTCGGAACCGGCACTCCTAAGGAAGCTGCAGAGCTCGTAGAATACTGCAATCATCCTGGTGGCACATACTGGAGTGACCTTCGCAGACAGAATGGTCATGAAGAGCCCTACGGTATCAAATACTGGTGCCTAGGAAATGAAATGGAAGGAGATTGGCAAGCCGGCCATCTTAGTGCAGATAACTATGCGGATAAAGCACTTGAGACGGCGAAGATGATGCGGTGGGTAGATCACGACATTAAGCTCGTTGCTTGTGGTAGTTCGTATCATGTGCTGCCAGAATACCTCGAATGGGACAAGATTGTTCTGAGTAAGCTCTACCCGCATATCGACTACATCTCTACTCACTTTTACGCATCGAGAAGCGATAGTAGTGCCGAAGAATTCATCCACTCATGGCACGAACTGCATCAGCATCTGAAAAACTCTGAGGCTGTCTTAGATTTTGTGAAGGGTAAGCGTGACGAGGATAAGGAAATCCCCATCTGTCTTGATGAATGGAATGTTTGGAATTTCTCAGATCTCAAAATCAACGGTCCGAGTGATCTTCTTGGTGCAACAGAACTCGAGGTAACTTCTGCAGAGAGATGGGAAGAAGCTCCGCCTATTCTTCAAGAGAAATACTCTCTTCTTGATGCTGTAACCTTTGCTGGCTTGGGCATGACCTTGATAAACCACGCTGATCGAGTTGAGATTGCTTGTCTTGCGCAGCTAGTTAACGCGATCGCTCCTATCACTACCAAGAATGACGGGGGAATTCTTCGACAGGCTATTTGGTATCCGCTTCATGAGCTTACCGAGCGTGGCCATGGAGAGGTTCTCTCTCATCGCTTAGAGTGCTCTAAGAGCTTGGTTAAGGGACGGGAAATCCCATCAGTCTATTCGGCCGTTGTGTACGACTCTGACAATCGTGAAATGACACTGTTCGTGTTGAATTCGAACCTCGAGAAATCGGAGCCACTTGAAATTGAAGTTAGCGGTAGCAAATTTGCAATCAAGAGTGTGCGTAGGCTTGTAGGAAAGAATTTAACGAGCGTTAATACCTTTGATAACCCGGAGGAAATTTCGATGGAGGAGCTAAAAGACTTTGACTCTTCCGTCCTTGAACTTCCTCCGGCCTCTTTCTCTGTAGTCACAGTTGAGGTGGCAAAATGACCGAAACTATCGGTAATAATTCCGCTAGGATTTACGGTTTTAAGGGTGAGATAAAAACCTGGAACCGGATAGCATATGGTGCAGGAGATATGGCTGTCAACATTACGTGGGCAGCCTTGGGAATGTTCATCATTTATTTCTACACTGACGTTGCGCTAATTCCAGCTGCTGCGGTCGGCACCTTGATGCTGTTTGGGAGAATTTTCGACGGGGTCACGGACGTGATCGTCGGTGCTTTGGTTGATAAGACTGATACAAGGTGGGGGAAAGCGCGCCCGTGGGTGTTATTCGGAGCGATACCGTTTGCTGCTTGTTCAACTCTCCTTTTCGCCGTGCCTGATACGTCAATTTCGGGAAAGCTGATATACGCTTACGTTACCTACCTACTAATGACAATTGCCTTTACTGCCGTTTGTATTCCTTACGGCACAATTAACGCGCTGATGACTCGCGACGTTAATGAACGGGCTAAGCTGAATGTTTTCCGGATGTTCATGGCTCAGATAGGCTTCCTGCTGGTCACGACGGTAACCCTTCCTTTGGTGAAGCGCCTTGGTGACGATCAACGCGCATGGGTCATCGCGTTCGCGATCTTGACGAGTCTATCGGTGCTTTTGTTTTGGTTCACTGTCGCAGGAACGCGCGAGATCAGAGCGCTACGTGATGAAGGGAACGAAAATGTGCCTTTTAATGCGCGTTTGAAAGCAATGTTTGCCAATAAGTATTGGATTCTGGCAACAGTGTTTTTCCTCGTCTTTAGTATCGGTTACGCGCTGAATCAGTCTGCATTGGTTTACTACTGCAAGTGGGTTCTTGGAAACGAGCAACTGGTTTCAGTTTTGACTTGGGCATATCTAGTCCCAGTGATGGTCGGATTCTTGTTCCTGCCAGAACTGATCAAACGATTTGGTAAGACCAAATTGATGATGGTTGGCATTTTGGTCTCAGTTGTTGGCCTCGTAGTAATGGCAATTGCTCCTGCCAGCTTTGCTGTTGCAATGGGGGCTCAAATCGTTAAGGGTGTTGGTCAAGTTCCACTTCTAGGAATCGTCTGGGCCCTGTTCCCCGATACGATCGAGTACGGCGAGTGGAAGACGGGTATTCGCTCGGAAGGTTTGCTCTACAGCTCAGGTAGCTTTGCGCAGAAGCTCGGTATCGGAATCGGAGCGGCTCTGATGAGTTGGATTCTTGCCATGGGAGGGTACGACGGTGCTGCGTCGGTTCAGAGTGGTGGCGCGTTAAGTGCGATTTTGTGGTCATTCATTTATATTCCGATCATCACTTTTGTTCTTCAAGCGGTGATTCTTTACTTCTATGACATCGACAAGAAGCTTCCGATGATTATGGAGGAGCTGAAAAGGCGCTAGGACATCCGCCTAGCACCATGTTGATTGGGGGGTTGCTTCATTCAAGCGCCCCCCAATCACGTGAGATTGTCACTTGTGCATTCGACGGTTGTCGGGCGCTGACAGGTACGCCGGGTATTTCCCGGCGCACTGCCCGCACGAACTGGACACTGGTGATGAGAACGCGTCAATCGCGATAAACTGGACGACGGTGTTTCAGCCAGGTGACCGTGAGACACCCTCGTCCATCAAGAAGACAGGCGAGCCGCCAAGTAGGGGAGCATAACCGAATGCCAGCCGTGATCGTTTTGGGCGCACAATGGGGCGACGAAGGGAAGGGCAAGGCCACTGACCAGCTGGGTCAGCGCACCGACGTCGTCGTCAAGTTCAACGGCGGGAACAACGCCGGCCATACCGTCGTCGTCGACGGAGAAAAGTACGCGCTGCACCTGCTGCCCGCAGGTATCCTGTCCAAAGGTGTCACACCGCTGATTGGCAACGGTGTGGTGGTCGACCTGAGCGTTCTTTTCGATGAGATGGAACAGATCAGCGCTCGCGGTGTGGACTGCTCGAAACTGAAGATTTCGGCGGCCGCGCACATCATCCCGCCTTACAACCGCCTGGTGGACAACGCCAGTGAGAAGTTGCTGGGCGACAAGCAGATCGGCACCACTGGCCGAGGCATCGGGCCGACATATGCGGACAAGATGAACCGCATCGGCATCCGCATTCAGGATCTGTTCGATCCGCCGACCCTTGAGCAGAAGGTGCGCAGCGCCCTGGCTCAGAAGAACCCGCTACTTGAATCTGTTGGTATGGAAACGCTCGATCCGGAGGAGGTCACGCGCGAACTGCTGTCGTACACTGACCGCGTGCGCCCCATGGTGGTGGATGCGTCATTGCTGGTCAACGATGCTTTGGATGATGGCAAGACCGTCTTGTTCGAGGGTGGCCAGGCCACAATGCTCGACATCGATCATGGAACCTACCCGTTTGTGACCTCATCAAATCCGACGGCCGGCGGCGCACTGACCGGAACAGGTGTCGGGCCTACCCGCATCGACCGCGTAGTGGGTGTTGCGAAGGCGTACACGACGCGCGTAGGTGAAGGGCCTTTCCCAACGGAGCTTACTGACGAAGTCGGTGATGAACTGCGTAAACGCGGCGGCGAATTCGGTGTGACGACGGGGCGGCCGCGTCGTACTGGATGGTTCGATGCTGTGGTCGTGCGATACGCATCGCGCGTCAACGGGTTGACTGACCTGTGCCTGACGAAGCTGGATGTCCTGACTGGATATGACACGATTCCGGTGTGCGTGGCCTATGAGGTGAACGGGCAGCGTTTGGATGAGATGCCAATGAATCAGTCAGACTTCGAGGCTGCAACACCCATCTATGAAGAGATGCCCGGATGGAGTGACGACATCTCCGGCGTGCGCACCTTCGAGGACCTGCCTCAAAAGGCTCAGGAGTACGTGCTGCGCCTGGAGGAGCTGTCCAAGTGCCGCATCTCCTCGATCGGTGTGGGAGCAGGACGCGAAGCCATCATTGTGCGCCACGCGCTCTGATCTGCAGTCGGTGCGCGCAGCTTGAATGTCGACGAGGCTGCGCGCCCCTGCGCCGAGCTGCCGCTCAGCTTTGATGGAGCTGGAGCTCAGCTTTGCTCGGAGCTTCCGCTTAGCTGTGTTCCGAGCCGGCGCTCAGCACTCCGTTGTCAATGGTGTAGGTCGTATCGGTCGCGCTCAGAGCCTGTTGGTCGTGCGTGACCATGATGACCGCTGCGCCTGTCGCGGCACTGTCGCGCAATAGCTCAAGTACCAGCGCCGTGCTGTCCGCATCAAGATCGCCGGTCGGTTCGTCAGCAATGATGATCGCAGGGGAGTTAATGACTGCGCGCGCAACGCTGGCCCGCCGCAGTTCTCCACCTGACAGTTCCGAGGGGTAGGCGTCAGCAAGAGGCGCAATATCCATCCGCTCCAGCAGTTCGCGGCCGCGCTCTTCAAGGCCGGCCAGGTCTGCCTCGCCGGCGATCTCTCCAGGCAGCAGAACATT
Source organism: Pauljensenia sp. UMB10120 (assembly GCF_030212035.1). Classification (NCBI taxonomy): domain Bacteria; kingdom Bacillati; phylum Actinomycetota; class Actinomycetes; order Actinomycetales; family Actinomycetaceae; genus Pauljensenia; species Pauljensenia sp. UMB10120. Next base: position 51,117 of record NZ_JASODH010000007.1, read on the forward strand.
GTCGAGGATGTTCAGGCTGGGAAGCAGTGAATGGTGCTGCGTAATGAAACCGAGCGTGCGCGCCCGAAGATTGCATAGCTCATGGTCGCTGAGGTGCGAGACTGCTTTGTTGTCAATGAGAACAACACCCGATGTGGGAGCCAACAGGCCAGCGATCAGATTTAACAGCGTGGTCTTCCCATTGCCGCTCCGGCCGACAATCGCAATGAACTCACCGGCATCGACCGTCAGGTTCACATGATCAACCGCCGCGAACACTGTGCCGCGTCGCGTGAATTCCCGGGTGAGGTCCCGAGTGGTCACGAGTGTCATTACTGCCCCCTCTGGAAAGTCGTATACGTCTCGGCTCGCGACAACTTCCATGCTGACAGGCTTGAGGCTGCCATACCGACGAGGGTGGCTGCCAACACGCTCCCCACTGCCAGACCCAACACTTGCGCGATGCTGATCTGAAGATAGGGCAGTGCCAGGGCGTCTGTAATCAGCGTGCTGTATGGGAAAACGACGAGGGAAGCCAGGCCGATTCCGATCACACCGCCAGCCAGGCCGATCAGCGCTGATTCAGTGAGGTACACGCGAACGAGGTGGGACTTGCGCATTCCCATGATGCGCAGTGAGGCAAATTCTTTCTTCCGCTCATTGACCGAGGTTAAGAACACAGCGAACAGCACGATCGCGCCCAGCACCCATACCGCGCCCACGAATGCGTAGGCATATCCCGTGATCACGTTCAGGTGAGCTTTGGTGGTCGCCGTAATTCCTCCGGGGTAGACGAAGCCGAGGCTTCCTATCCCCGTCGCCTTGGTGATGTTGTCTGCCACCTCGTGCGGGTCGACTCCATCTTTGACTGTGAGCAGGACGGCGGAGATCGCATTGCCCGCATGTTCTTCCGGAATGGCCGGATGGCCCACTTCCGCCGAGTACTTCACGACTTGAGGAACGGTTGCCGGATTGACGAACACTGAGCTGTCCAATGAGGTGCCGGTGGGTGCGAGCTGTGCTGCGACAGGGAAGTGGTGGCCGAAAAGTTTGATGTCACCGTTTGCAGACACTTTGATCTTCGAGCCTGCAATGACGTCACCGTCAGCAAGCTGTTTGTCGTATTGCGAGGACACCCAAGGCTCAATAATGAAATCGGTCTGTGGATTGAAACCGATGATCTGAACCTGGTCGTCACAGCAACTTGCCGTCAACGACGCAATATAAGTCTGCGCGGTGAGCTTTTCGATCCCGTTGGCCTTGGCCACCAACTCGGCGATATTGTTGATGAAGTAGAAGGTGGAGGAACCGGTATTGGTCAGCAGTGCTTCCGCCTGCGGACGGGAAACCTGAGGAACAACCATGAGGTCGGCACCCATGCGTTCCTGCATACTCGCCAGACCGGTCTTAAGGTTGAACGACAAGACGGTACCGCCGAAGAAGGTACCGGACAGAACGCTGACGATGAATATCAGCGCGAAGGTGCGCAGTGGTCTGCTCGATAAGTTCTTCAGCGGTAGCCGTCGCAGTAGGTTGTGACGTGTCACGGTCTGCCTGCAGAACTTACTTCTGTGAGGCGGGTGCGATTGTCTTGACGCGACTGTTCACGTACACCACAACCACCGCGTAGACAATGGTCAGGATGCCCAGAACCATCAGCGTGGGGACCATGATCATGTTGCAGTGCATGCCGGCCTTCATGCATCCGCCAATGAGAACCTTGACGATGGCGATAGTCAAAGCGCCGTTGAGGCCAGCTGCAATTGCCAGTCCTGTCTGGATGCGGGTGTCAACGAAGAACGCAATGACGCCGATGACTGCGATAACCAGACCGATGCCGAGGGCCGCCTGAGCTGACCAGTGGCACTTCATGAAGTGCCCATCTTCCATCGGAGGGCATGGCTGCGCGAAAGTCTTGGGCGCGAATGCGATGAGAAGTCCCAGAATGATTGCTGGAATCGATGAGATCAGTTTGTTTGTCATGATAACCCTTTCACAGGTGCTCGACGACCCTTCTGCCGGATCAGTCCGTCTCGCAAGAAACGCTGTTATTATGACAGCGTAAAATAAGAAAGGCAAACCTTACCTAATCGGTGAGGAGTGGATGGAAACCGCAGAATAGCGCCAACGGCGAGAGCGCAGGAGGTGTGGACCTGTGGTGCGAACCGTTAAAAAGTGAGCAAGGCGACGTGAAAGGGCCTCGAACTAAGCCATCTTTCTATCTCGTACGGTGAGCTGCTGTGCCCGGCGCTCAACCGGCTGTCAGTGCCTGGTGGTCAGATCCTCATCGAACCGCATCGATAATCGACGTCACTGTTTCATGGATCGCTTCGGCGCTTACTGGTTCGCCTGCGCTGGTGAAGTAGATTCCCAACACGAGGTTGGAGTACGCGATACGAATAAACGTATACGTCTCATGTGGATCAGGATCGGCAAGATCAGCCGTGAAGGTGACGTACTGCGCGCCGCTGACCCTGCCGTCCTCTCTGAAGTCCAGGCCGGTGACCGCCGCATCAATTGCCTCACCATCGCATCCTTTCCGATTTCTCTCCAAGTGGAGATCGTAGAATTCCTGCGCGTTGGCCTTACTGGGGAAGAGTGACAGCTCAATGAAGGCCACAGAAGTCACTCCCTCAATCAATGACGTGTGACTCATGTAATCCGGTGACGGCAGGCTGTCAAAAAGCTTCTGGCATTGAGCGCTCTTGAACTGCAGCGGCTCAACGTCGGTATAGCGGATGGGGCCCTCGACTTCATCAACGGGGCCAATGCCACTGACCGCGACATTTCGGAGTGCCTCTGTGGCTTCACTTGCAGAGAGCGGATCAGAGTGACGTGAGGTGATGAAAAGAACGCCGGCCGCAACCAGAGCGATCACGAGAACGCAGCTCACCAGCACGATAGCAATCAGGCCACCTTTGTTCCTTGGACGGGGGCGCTGCTGAGAGGGGCCCTGCAGAGGAGCGCTCGGCTGAAGGTCGCCCTGCAAAGGTGAACCGGACTGAGGGGGACCCTGCAGAGGGTACTGTGGTTGTGTCACGATGCGCTCCGTGGCACGACTAGATCAGTTTCATGTACTTGAGTACTACCGTGCCATGTCGCACTGCCACACATCAATATCTCCGGCCCCAACAATCTGTCCTTGATCATCGCAAGGTGCTGGAAATGAGGCGGGGGTGAAAGTGGCACCGGACCGAAAGCGCCTGTCGGCGCGAAGGCCGCTCGTAGCGGCAATAGTTGGAGCCCGGGGCTTAGCGGCCCGATGCCGCGTTCAGCCTAACATTGCCACCCACACTGACGCTCAGTGACCTTGCCAACTCCAGGTTCCGCCGGCGCCGTCCCCGCCATCAGTGCGCAGTGTTGCCCGCTTCGGTGATGGCGAACAAGACCAGAGAATTGCTGGTCGCCCTCGTGAATCGTCGTGAAGGCCCGTACAGTAAGAAGCATGTTTGTACTTGATGAGAACACTCCTCGAGAAATTGCACCCCTGGCGTGGATGCTGGGACAGTGGCGTGGCTGGGGCGTGATTGCCGGATCGCACGCGGCGCCCGCCACCCCCGACACGTCCGGAGAATCCGACCAGAACACCCCCGCCACCTCCGCTGACAGTGACGATGTGCCCGATCAGATGGTCATTGAAGAGATCACGTGCGAAGCCGTGGGCACACAGATGCGCATGGTGACCCGCATCTACTCGGCAAGCTCGCGCGTTCAGTCGCTTGATCCGAGTGCCTCGACCGAGGAAGGCCTGGCCGCCCTCGTCGAACAGGACCTGCTCAATGAGGAAACCGTGTACGTCAGCGTCATGCCGACGACGCAGGAGCTGCCCCCTCCCGGACAGTTCCAGACCCGAGAGCTCACTGCCAGTGGCGCGGATCAGAAAGGTCTGGCGACGCTGTGGGCGGGAGTGTCGATGGGGCCGCGCGTACGCATGATTTCCGACGCGATCGCACGCAGCCCACACGCTCAACCCGTTGAGGAAGCCTCCCGCATGTTCGGCCTGGTCGCAGGTGAACTCATGTGGGCTCAGGACGTCACAATGGTGGGTGCAGGCGAGTCGATTACCTCGATTTCCGGTCGTCTCATGCGAATTGACGAGGGGGACGCTGTCACATCAGATTCTGCAAGAACGCCGAGCAACGCTGCGGCGAACCATGGTGGCGTCGATGCGCAGGACAGCGATGACTGATCAGCTGCATTCGCCACTGTTGACCTGGCCGAAAGCTGTTGCAGGTGAGGGCGAGTGGGTCGGCCTGCCGATTCACTATGGCGACCCGATCGGGGAGCAGTGGGCACTGGCTGAATCGCGGGCCTTCACGGATCTGTCCACTCTGGCAGCCGTGTGCGTCAGCGGGCCTGATCGTCAGTCATGGCTCACGAACATGACCTCGCAGATCATCAACGGTATGACGCCTGCAGAATCAAAGGAACTGCTGGTGTTGGATGCCAACGGTCGCATCGAGCACGCCGCAGCAGTCCACGATGACGGTGAAACGACGTGGCTGGTAACTGTGCGTGACCGCGTCGACGCACTGGCCCAGTGGCTCGAGTCCATGAAATTCATGCTGCGCGTCGAAGTGGCGGAGCGCCACGACATTCGCGTGATCGGCACCGTCAGTTCTGCCGCCCAGACCGATCCGCTTGCTGAAACAGCACGCAACCTGCCGGGATACCTGTTCACGTGGGATGACCCGTGGCCAGGAGTCGTGGAAGGCGGCACGCGATACTTTGCAGGCAGCAAGCACCCGGGATCTGACACGCGTTTCCACCTCCACATTGTCGAGGGCGACGGCGCCATCACCGACATGATGAGTGTGGCGGGCGACAGCGACGGCATGACGCCTGCCGGAATGCTTGCCTGGGACGCACTGCGCATTGCGGCATGGCGTCCTCTTATCGGACGGGACACGGACGCTCGATCCATCCCGGCTGAACTCGACTGGATGCGCACCGCCGTCCATCTGCATAAAGGCTGCTATCGCGGGCAGGAATCTGTGGCACGTGTGGTGAACCTTGGTAAACCGCCCAGGCGCTTGACCTTCCTGCAACTCGATGGCTCACGCGGAGATCTGCCGGAAAGTGGAGCCAGACTGATGCGTGGAAACCGGCAGGTGGGTGTGGTCACATCAGCGGCACGGCACTACGAACTTGGCCCCGTTGCGCTGGCGCTCATTTCGCGCAACGTCCCAGAAGACACGGTCTTTGACATTGACGGGGTCAGCGCTGCGCAGGAAATCATCGTGCCGCGTGACGGTCGCAGTGAAGATTCACCCGATGAGCGCCCCGGCAAGGACCTGACGAACAAGGACCTGCGCCGGCTGGATATTCCGCCGGCAGGATCACCGCACATGTCAGGTGGAAGGAAGGCATAACAGTGCGAGCAGTACTTCAGCGTGTTACCCGCGCATGCGTGCGCGTCGATGGTGAAGTTGTCGGAGAAATCAGTGGCCCCGGCATCCTCGCCCTCGTCGCCGCCACTCACGAGGACGGCCCCGACCAGGTCGACACGGTGGTGCGCAAAATTGCGGAGCTGCGGATCATGGACGATGAACAATCGGTGAGCGACATTGGCGGCGCGGTCCTGGTCGTCTCGCAGTTCACACTCTATGGCAGTACCCGTAAAGGCCGGCGCCCCTCGTGGTCGGCAGCTGCGCCGGGCCCTGTGGCTGAACCGCTGATTGATGCCGTGGTTCAGGGGCTGCGTGAGCGTGGGCTGGAAGTGGCGACCGGCCAGTTTGGCGCCCACATGGAGGTTGAACTGGTCAACGACGGGCCCTTTACTGTGCTGGTTGAGGCGTAGACGGAACCATGGCGGAGGTGCATATTCGCCCGTACCGGTTAACGGACGCAGCTGATCTGATCTCAATCTGCATTGATACGGCCGACAGTGGCAGGGGAGCGCGGGGCAGGCTCACCGATGATGAAATTCTGCCCTACATTTACGCACTGCCGTATGTCAGTTACGCTCCGAGCTGGTCGTTTGTGGTTGATACTGGCTCACGCATCAGTGGATACATCGTGGGTGTCCCCGATGTTGCTTCCTTTGTGGACTGGTGGCGCGACCACTGGGTGCCGGTGCTGCGCGAGCGTTTCGGCGGCACGGAGCTGTGGCCAGAGGGCGAGCGTGAACTGCTTGAACGCGGCCTCAACCCTGATTCCATGTGGTCGGATCTTCGCCGCACCTATGAGGCCGAATTTCACATCGACCTGCTGTCCGATGTGCAGGGACGCGGGCTCGGTACGCAGCTTCTTGGCAGATTCACCGAGGCGGTGACCACGCGCTCGCACGCACACGGCATCGCCATCGGGGTTGACGCGGACAATTCACGTGCCATCGGCTTTTATGCCAAAAATGGTCTTGAGGTGCTGCGTGAAGACCGAGGCAGTGATGGCGCCGTCAGCGGCTACACCATGGGGATTTGCCTGCGCGGGCCATCCAGATCCGCATGACACGCGAAGCGGTGGCACGCAGGTTCCTTTCGCCCGATGACACCGCCTCATCCGTTGAACACGGCCCGGGCACGATCGGGACAGCGGCAATGATTCCGCATCGCAACAGCTCATCAGTCAGTGCCTGCCCCTGTTCAATTCTGCCGGCGCACGCGATGACAGGAACGCTGCCGGCCTCGCGTGCCAGGCGCGCCACCCCGGAGATGGTTTTGCCCATGACACTTTGCCGGTCGATCGACCCCTCGCCGGTCAGCACGAGGTCAGCCCCGCGCAGCTTTTCCGCCAGCCCGACGGCTTCCATCACCAGATCCACCCCTGATTCCAACGAAGCGCCCAGGAAAGCTGACAGCGCAAACCCCAGCCCACCTGCCGCTCCAGCTCCCGCCTTGTCGGCATGGGCGCTCGCTGCCGGGTCAGCGTGCGCGAAGGTTGCCAACGCACGATCCAGCACCTTGACGTCGCGAGGTGTCGCACCCTTTTGAGGCCCGTATACAGCGGATGCGCCCCGAGGCCCACACAGCGGATTGTCCACATCGCATGCGGCGCGCACGCGCACATCCCTCAGCCTCCCATCCAGGCCAGACACGTCAATGCGTCGAACTTTTCCCAGGCACTCCGGCGAACCGTCGACGTCACGGCCACCCTCGTCAGTGAAGCTCATACCCAGGGCGCGCAGCATTCCCGCTCCGCCGTCGTTCGTGCCGGACCCGCCCAGGCCGATGAGGATCTCCTCAACACCAAGGTCCAGTGCTGCCGAGATCAGCTCACCCACTCCAGCGCTGGTCATGGAACAAATTCGTCGGTCGCAAGCCGCGACCAATCCCAGCCCGACAGTCTCGGCAACTTCGATGACCGCGCTGCCACCTGCCGTCCAGAACCCTGCCTCACGAGGGCGGCCGAGCGAGTCGTGAACCTCGACGATGTGGTACTGCGCCCCCAGGGCATCCGCTATGGCCTGCGCGAAACCTTCTCCGCCGTCAGCCAGCGGAACCACCTCGCATTGCGCATCGGGTACGACTGCACGAACACCGTCGGCAAGTGCACGCGCCGCCTGCATCGCTGTCATCGACCCTTTGAAACTGTCAGGAGCGCAGACGATTTTCATGGCAGTCCTTCCTGTCGCGGCGCGGTTTGCTCTGATTGTAGGCAGCGTGTTGACGTGCTTGTGTGCGCACGCGAGGCAGACAACTGGCAGTGTTTCCGCTCGCCTGTAGTGAACATTGAAGCGGCCGCGCCAATCAGCCCGTAGGGTGGAACCAGTTGAAAACGCCAGGCACCCGTGTCTGCGCCATCCCATTCGTGAACATCAGGAGGAGCCATGTTCGAACGGTTCACCGACCGAGCTCGGCGAGTCGTCGTCCTCGCACAGGACGAAGCCAGGAACCTCAACCACAACTACATCGGCACTGAGCACCTGCTGCTGGGCCTCATTACCGAGGGCGAGGGCGTCGCAGCAAAAGCCCTCGACATGATGAACATTGAGCGCGACCAGGTGCGTGAAGCGGTCATCGACATTATTGGCGAGGGCGAAAAGCCTGTCGAAGGTCACATTCCGTTCACGCCGCGTGCCAAGAGAATCTTTGAGCTGTCGCTGCGTGAAGCACTGCAGTTGGGTCACAACTACATTGGCACTGAGCACCTGCTGCTCGGTTTGCTCAAAGAGGGCGAGGGCGTTGCAGCTCAAGTACTGACGAAGCTGGGAGCTGACTTGTCGCAGGTGCGTCAAGCCGTTATCCAGCTGCTGTCGGGTTACCAGAGCGATGGGGACAACCGCGAGGCGGTGGGCGTATCGGGCAACCCTGTGCGCGACCCCGGTCAGACGAACTCCGCTATTTTGGAGCAGTTCGGTCGCAACCTGACTCAGGCTGCACGTGAAGGCAAGCTTGATCCGGTGATCGGTCGTAAGACGGAGATGGAACGCGTCATGCAGGTGCTGTCGCGTCGCACGAAGAACAACCCGGTGCTGATCGGTGAACCCGGTGTCGGTAAGACCGCTGTTGTCGAAGGCCTGGCTCAGGCGATCGTGCATGGCGACGTGCCGGAGACGATTAAAGACCGCCAGATTTACTCACTGGATATGGGATCCCTGGTCGCCGGGTCGCGCTATCGCGGCGATTTCGAAGAACGCTTGAAGAAAGTCCTTAAAGAGATTCGCACGCGCGGTGACATTATCTTGTTTATCGATGAGATCCACACACTGGTCGGCGCCGGTGCTGCTGAAGGCTCCATTGATGCCGCTCAGATGCTCAAGCCAATGCTGGCTCGCGGCGAAATCCAGACCATCGGTGCCACCACGCTTGACGAGTACCGCAAGCACGTGGAAAAGGACGCTGCGTTGGAGCGTCGTTTCCAGCCGGTGCGTGTCGAGGAACCCTCTGTGGATGAGACAGTTGGGATCTTGAAGGGGCTGCGTGACCGCTACGAGGCGCATCACCGCGTCATCATCACCGATGAGGCGATCCGCGCCGCAGCCGATCTGGCAGACCGCTACATTTCTGACCGTTTCCTGCCTGACAAGGCCATCGACCTGATGGATGAAGCCGGTGCCCGCCTTCGCATCGCCCGCATGACGGCACCACCCGAGCTGCGTGAAATCGATGAGAAGATCGCTGATGTGCGCAAGGCCAAGGAAGCCGCGATCGATGATCAGGACTTTGAGCGTGCCGCCTCCCTGCGTGATGAGGAAAAGAAACTGGGCGAGGAACGTCGCGAGAAGGAAGATGCGTGGAAGGGTGGCGAACGCGAAGAAATCGCGGAGGTCACCGAAGAGGAAATCGCTGAAGTGCTCGCCATGTCGACCGGCATCCCGGTGGTGAAGCTGACTCAGACCGAATCGGCCAAGCTGCTGAAGATGGAAGATGAGCTGCATAAGCGCGTCATCGGCCAGGAAGAGGCTGTCAAAGCACTGTCGCAGTCGATTCGACGCACACGTTCGGGCCTGAAAGATCCGAAACGCCCCGGTGGTTCGTTCATTTTTGCCGGCCCGACCGGTGTCGGTAAGACTGAGCTGGCCAAGGCGCTCGCGGAGTTCCTGTTCGGTGATGAAGATGCGCTGATCCAGATGGATATGAGCGAGTTCTCCGAGAAGCACACGGCATCACGCCTGTTCGGTGCACCTCCCGGGTACGTTGGATACGACGAGGGCGGCCAGCTCACTGAAAAGGTCCGTCGCCGTCCGTTCTCCGTTGTCCTGTTTGACGAGGTTGAAAAGGCTCACCCCGATATCTTCAACTCCTTGCTGCAGATCCTGGAAGAAGGTCATCTGACCGATTCACAGGGACGCAAGGTGGACTTCAAGAACACGGTGATCATCATGACCACCAACCTGGGCACGCGCGACATCAACAAGGGCGTGCTGACCGGCTTCCAGTCCGCCGACAACCTCACGCACGACTACTCGCGCATGAAGTCGAAGGTGAATGAGGAGCTCAAGCAGCATTTCCGCCCCGAATTCCTCAACCGTGTTGACGACGTCATCGTCTTCCCGCCGCTCACGAAGGAACAGATCACGCAGATCGTTGACCTGATGATCGGTCGTCTGGCGGAGCGCATGGAGGACCAGAATATGAAACTGCAGATCAGCGATGCTGCGCGTGAACTGCTGGCCGACCGCGGATACGACCCTGTTCTGGGTGCCAGGCCGCTGCGCCGCGCCATCCAGCGCGATATTGAGGACGCCTTGTCCGAGCGGATCCTGTTCGGTGAGATCATGCCGGGTCAGGTTGTCACCGTCGATGTTGCCGGCGAGGGCGACCAGCGTGAATTTACGTTCACTGGGATCTGATCGCCTGGTCGCATGGCCTGCGTGTAGCGGCTGACTACCGTGGTTAGGGGCCAACCGGCCACGGTAGTTCGGCTCCAGGCGTCAACTGGTCACGGTCATCCAGGCGGCCACCCTCGACAAATATCTTCAGCTGCGCGGGGACGAAGCAGCCTGCAGCGTCCGAAGAATTCCTGCCACACGTGACCCCTCCTGCACGCAGTTGAGCCTTTGCACACGAGGGTGATAAATCTCCTTCTCGCACGCCCATCTCAGCCAACAGCGCCGACGAGATTTTGCCATAATTGCTGCGATGCCAAACCTAAGGAGACCCTGATGCCTGCAGCACCTACGCCCGAGTCGCACGCACGCGTTGACGCCGACACGACGCTCAGCACAGGCCCACTGTGGTGGCGCCAGGCGGTTGTGTACCAGATCTACCCGCGCAGCTTCGCTGACTCGAACGGCGACGGGCTCGGTGACATCAAAGGTGTGACCTCACGGGCAGACTACCTGGCTGACCTCGGTGTGGATGCTGTGTGGCTCAGCCCCTTCTATCCTTCCGAGCTGGCTGACGGCGGATACGACGTGGCCGACTACCGCAACGTGGATCCACGCCTGGGAACGCTTGACGATTTTGACGAAATGATCGCGGCCCTGCATGGACGAGACATCCGCGTCATCGTTGACATCGTGCCCAACCACACCTCACGCATGCACCCCTGGTTCCAGGAAGCTCTGGCAGCGGGCCGCGGGTCAGCGGCGCGTGAACGTTACATCTTCCGTGAAGGCACAGGCCCTGACGGCTCGCAGCCCCCGACGGACTGGACCTCCACGTTCGGCGGTGCCGCATGGGAACAGGTTGAAGACGGACAGTGGTACTACCACTTCTTTGCCCGCGAGCAGCCGGATCTGAACTGGGATCACCCCGATGTGCGCGAGGACTTCCTGACAACACTGCGCTTCTGGTCTGACCGCGGTGTCGATGGTTTCCGCATTGATGTCGCCCACGGACTGACGAAAGACCTCAGCGAACCGCTGCCCAGCCAGGCAGAACTCGACGCTATGCCGATGGATGGACACCACCGCATCTTTGACCGCGACGAGGTTCAGGACATTTACGCTACCTGGCGTGAGGTCTTCAACTCCTACGATCCGCCGCGCACAGCGGTTGCCGAGGCGTGGGTGAATCCTGACCGGGTGCCTCGGTACGCAAACCCGAACAGCCTGGGACAGTCCTTCAACTTCGACCTGCTTGAAGCCGACTTCAACGCCGACCAGTTCCGCACGATTATCACCGACAATTTGGAGCTGGCCAGTTCGTCAGGTTCCTCGAGCACATGGGTGTTGTCGAACCACGATGTTGTCCGCCATGCCACGCGCTACGGCCTGCCCGATGCAGTGCGCACTCATGGTCCGAGGCCCGACAAGCCGGTGGGTCAGGAGTGGCTGCTGACAGGTGGTACCGAGCCGGAGCTTCATCGTGAACAGGGATTGCGTCGTGCGCGCGCCGCCACCATGCTCATGCTGGCACTGCCCGGATCGTCCTACATCTATCAAGGTGAAGAGCTCGGCTTGCATGAAGTGGCGGAAATCCCGGCCGATCAGCGTCAGGACCCGACGTTCTTCCGCACCAATCAGAAAGAAATCGGTCGCGACGGCTGCCGCGTCCCCTTGCCGTGGGTCCATGACGCCGCGAACTTCGGATTTGGAGGACCGGCCCACCTGCCGCAACCCTCATGGTTCGCAGACAGTGCAGTCGACGTGGAATCTGCCCGCGAAGACTCGACGCTGTCTCTGTACCGGCGTGCACTGCATCTGCGCCGCACGCTGCAGGGCGCCGAAGAAATGGAATGGGCCGACGACAGCATCGAGGCACCGCACAGCGACCAGGTGCTGCACCTGCGCCGTCCCGGTGGCTGGGACGTGATCACGAACTTCAGCACCGAGCCGATCCCATTCGACACCAGCACAGCCATCCTGACCAGTGAGCCGCTGACCGACGGTGTCCTGCCTGGTGAGACAACCATCTGGTGCGCACCGCGCAGCTAAGCTACCGTGAACCCCCTCGTGCCCGCGCAGAAGCGTCGCATTGTCGGCGCCTCTGCCCGGGTCGTGGGGACTCCGTCCCTCGCCCGCGTGGGAACCGACAACTGAGCGCGATACACGTGAGAAATAGGAACGATTTTTCGCCTGCCTCTGTCTTTATTCGGATTTTCGTGTCAGACTTACTGCGGTTGCAGTTGTTTCTGCGTATGCGACTCCACTTCTTTGAGAGGACGTGAGCCTGCCCGCCGCCAGGTGGATCATCTGATGCGCAGAGCCGTCACATGCTGATCATTGTTTCAATGAGACCGTGATGAAGGAGGCGAGAGTGAGGACGACGTCTGATTTTCCGCAGAGTCGACCTGAACCCGTTGGGCAATCCGAATCAGGCACCCAACCCGCTACCGGATCCAAGTCAGTGAACGGCAACAACGTTTCCCCTTTTCTTTCTGCACCCCCGATGCCTCCCGGCGACGAGTACTCGCCCGCCAATCAGGGCGGTAACACGCTGTCACGCCGGCTTCACCTGAGTCGACGAGGACGACAACTCAAGAAGCAACTCGCGAAAAATCGACGCAAAATTCCAGCCATTATCGTGTTGGTGTTCTGCCTGATTGTCACCACGCTGGCGCTGCTTCATCCGGGCGTGCCAACATCCCAGATCGACGTGAATGACGGTGGCATATGGGTGACAAACTCCTCACGCCAACTGGTCGGTCACCTCAACTACCAGACTCGGCGCCTCGATGCCGCATTGCGCACAGACGCCGCCCAATTCGACATCGGCCAGGCAGCAGATACCGTCACGTTTTCTGATGAGAGCACCAACTCGATCGCCCCTATCGACGTGGCCGGCGTGCGCATGGGTGCCATAACGTCGCTGACTGAACGCGCCCAGGCAGTACAAGGCGGAGAACGCATCGGTGTGCTGGACGGCGCGGAAGGAAACCTGTGGGTCCTGCCGGCATCTGAGCCCTCGACCGTGCCGATGGGAGACGAAAGCGCGATCGAAACAGGCCTTACCTCAGGTGTGGTGACAACCAGCGTCAATGGAACCGTCATGGCGGTGTCGGCAGCAACCGGCCAGTTCGTGACAGTCACGCGCCGCGGCTATGTCGATCAGAAACACAGTGTCGACATCCCTGATATGCGCGCCGACGCATTGCTGCAGATAACGGCGGTCGGTGAACAACCAGTCGCCCTCGACCAGTCAACCAACACACTGTTCCTCCCTGACGGGTCCGCACGATCCCTGTCCGATGAAGGCGTCCCAACAGATGCCATCTTGCAAAATCCCGGCCCCGACCATGACGCGGTATTACTGGCCAACCCGAATTCCCTGATCAGCGTTCCCCTCAACGGCGATCCCGTGACGATCACCCCCGCGAATGAGCAGAACCGTTCAGGAAAGCCGGCGGCTCCCACACGACACGAAGGATGCTCGTACGGCGCGTGGGCAGGCTCGGGCTCCTATGTGCGTCTGTGTGACGACGCGGCCAATGACACGTCGATGAATGTTGACACCCTTAAGTCTGCGCGCAACATCTCGTTTAGAACCAACCGTAAGCTCATCGTCCTCAACGAAATTAACGAGGGTGGCATCTGGCTACCCGACATGAACATGGCGTTCATGGATGACTGGGATGAGATCGACCAGGAGATCGACAAGGAAAAAGAAGAAGAGGAATCCCCTGAATACACCGACGAAATTATCGACCCTCAGCGCAAGGACAAGAACACTCCACCTGACGCCGTAGATGATGAGTTCGGTGTCAGGCCAGGCCGAGCCACCACGCTGCCTGTACTGCAAAATGACACGGATATCGATGGTGATGTTCTGACAGCCAGACCGATCAGCCAGCCTCAGATCGGAGCGGTGACGCCGACGCGTGGCGGCCAGGCGTTGCAGATGACGGACGTGCCCGATGATGCGTCGGGCAGCACCACTTTTGTGTACGAGGCATACGACGGGCAGGCATCTGACAGTGCGACGGTGACGATCAGTGTGCACCCCTGGGATCAGAACGCCGGCCCGGTGCAGATCCGCAAGAACCCGCAGAAACTGGGAGCGGGAGCTGCCATTGAGTACAACGTGCTGCCGGATTGGAACGATCCGGACGGCGACCCGATCTTCCTGCAGTCCGCCAGTGCTCCTGACGGTATCCAGGTGCAGTACCGTGAAGAAGGAACCCTGAATATCCGGGATCTGGGCGCAGCGCCCGGCCAGTACGAGGTGAACGTCGTAGTCTCTGACGGGCGTGCCGAAACGCAAGGTGTCGTACCCATCGTCGTACAGCCACCAGGCAACATTCCACCTGTTGCGCACGCCGATTTCTATGTGGCGAGAGCCGGCGAAGCCCTCGAGATCGAGCCGCTGACCAACGATACGGATCCCAACGGTGACGGCCTGACGCTGGTTGGTGTGTCTGAAGCTCCAGCCGGAACACAGCTCACGCCCGACCTGGCCCTCGGATCCATCACGTTCAAAGCGCAGGCACCGGGTACCTACCAGTTCACCTACACCATTTCAGATGGCCCTTCGACCGTGTTGGGCATCATTCGCATTGACGTGGTGGAAGCTGACTCCAATGCAGTCCCCGTTGCTGACGATGACCTGGTTGTCCTGCCTGCTGGCGGTGAAGCACTTGCCGCACCGTTGAATAATGATTCCGATCCAGCCGGCGGCGTCCTGGTCATTCAGCAGGTGGAGCCGACGGACAAACTGGGCCTGCGCGTCACACTGGTCGATCGCCACCTCCTGCGCATCACGGCACCTGGCGGCCTCGATGAAGCCGTCAGCTTCCAGTATTCCGTTTCCAACGGGTCCCATACTGCCCAGGCGCGGATCACAGTCGTCCCGTCACGAGCGCTCGACGACAAGAAACCACCCGTTTTGCAGCCCGACCATGCCAAAGTGCGTGTCGGAGACGTCGCTTCGGTCCCCGTGCTGGAAAACGATCGCTCGCCGGCCGGCCTGGCAATGAAAGTCGATCCGAAACTGCAGTTCGAGGAAAACTCGCAGGTCGGAACCCCCTTTGTAACAGGTAACCTGGTGCGCTTGGAAGCAGGCACAACGCCAGGTGTGATGCATGTGTCGTACACGGTGCACGACATGGTCGGCAACATGGCGACATCGACAGTCGTGTTCGAAGTGGTCGCCCTCGAAGGTGCCAACGCGGCACCCCAACCTCGCCCTCTGACAGCGTGGGCCGTGTCAGGGCAGACGACTCGAATCCCTGTCCCACTGTCCACGATCGACCCTGACGGCGATTCCGTGACACTGGTGGGTATCGAGCAGGCACCGTCCAAGGGAACGATTGAATTGGGCACTGACTGGATCGAATACACGCCTGCGCGCAAGACCACCGGCACGGACGTATTCACCTACATCGTTGAGGACCGTCAGGGCAAGCAGGCAACCGCACGTGTGCGCGTCGGTATTGCGCCACCGGCGGGTAGTAATCAGCCACCCACTGCTGTTAAAGACGTTCTGTTGGTCAAACCTGGGCGCACGATCATGGTGAACGTTCTAGCCAACGACATTGACCCTGACGGGGATTCAATCTCGCTGGTTCCCGATTCGCTCAGCGTGCTGGACGACGCCCTCGAAGCTGAAATTGTGGGAACCGGGATCCAGGTTGAGGTTCCAGAAGCTGCCGGAACATACGTCATGTCCTACCAGGTCACCGACTCGCGTGGCGGTGTGGACAACGGGACGTTGACGATCAATGCGAAGAACGATGCGCCCCTGATGCCTCCGATCGCTCGCGATGACGTTGTGGCGCTGGCTGATATGCCTGACAGTGAGATTGTGCCGATTAACGTGGTGGAAAACGATGAGGATCCCGACGGAACCGTCGCAGACCTGGTTGTGTCCACACGCGCTCCCGACGCTGAAGTCAAGGGCGGAATCATTGAAGCGAAGGCATACGAGACTCGACGGCTCTTGGTCTACACGATTACCGATCAGGACGGCCTCTCATCCTCGGCAGTGGTGTCGATTCCGGGAACCGATCAGACCAGGCCGCGCCTGGACCAGTCGCACCTGCCGATCAAGGCACGGGCCGGCAGTGACGTCGTCATCGACATTCGGGACCACGTCATTACGAGGGCGGGCCGTACCGCGATGATCACGGACGAATCCAGGCTCAAAGCATCATGGGGGCTGGATCCGAAGATCGTGCTGGAGGACCAGCATCGCCTCACCCTGCACACCGACCCGGAGTTTTCCGGTAAGACATCCGTTTCCTTTGAAGTACGTGACGGTGTTGCATCGGATACATCAGCCTTATCAGCTGTGCTCTCCCTGCCGATTGTGGTGCAGGCAGTGAAGAACCAGCCACCGGCTTTCATCCCGACGAGTGCGCGTGTGGCTGCAGGTGAAGAACCCATCACGTTGGACCTGTCGGCGATGGTCGATGACCCGGACGACGCTGACCCTAAAGGATTCAAGTATGCGCTGGTGAAGAGTCCTCGTGTTGTCAGCGCGAAACTTGATGGGCATATGCTGTCCCTTCAGGCCGGCGTTGATCAGGCCACCGGCACCACGGACCAGGTCACGATCAGTGTTGATGACGGGTCAGGGCCGGTAGTCGGTGAGATCCCGGTGACGGTTGTCGCCTCCACGCGGCCACTCATTCAGGTGTCGGACGCGCTCATCGACGCTGCGAACGCTGGCGGTACGGAAACGATCGATCTGACGAAGTACACGATCAACCCGTTCCCGGAAACGCCGATACGGATCGTGTCAAGCCAGATTGAAATCGGTGAAGGCACCGTGGATCCGCAGGGCACAGTCCTCCACATCACGCCAGCTGTTGGTTTCCACGGGCAAATGACGGTCAACTATCGCCTGATTGATGCCACCAATGATCCGGGGCGCATCGTGGAAGGTAACGTGCGGTTAGTTGTGCGTGATCGGCCCGAACCACCATCCAACGTGTCGGTGATGGCCACGGGTCCTGGCAGTGCAACTGTGACGTTCCAGCCCGGAGCGGACAATGGCGCGGCTATTACCTCCTTCACCTTGACGGATGTCACGACCGGTCAGGAGTTCACTTGCGATGTTGCGTCCTGCCCGCTTAGCGGTCTGGCGAACGGCCTGAAGCATTCGTTCTCAGTCGTGGCGCACAACGATGTAGGAGCATCCGATTCGTCTCCTGCATCCGAGCCTGTCCTGGTCGACGTTCAACCATCCCAGCCTGCCGCCCCGACGCTTGCTGCTGGCGACGGGTCGGTGACGGTGACGTGGAATCCACCGGCAAATGAAGGGTCACCGATCACCGCGTACGAAGTGACGCTCTCTGACGGCCAGACGCAGCGAGTAGACGGCGCAACGACATCAGTGACATTCACCAACCTGACGAACGGTCAGCCCTACTATGCCTCTGTTGTGGCATTGAATTCCTCGCCGTCACCCTCACAACCATCCGAGCCATCTGCCCAGGTCGCGCCCTTTGGGCCGCCTCTGAAGGTGTCGATCACGGACATTCGGTCAACACCTTCTGCCGATGATCCAAACCTTGCTGCGGTCAGTGTCAGCTGGGCAGTCGAGTCGGACAACGGCAGTCCGCTGACCGCTGCGCACGTCACATTGAGCGGTGGCGGAAAGGGTGACGTCGCGTTGAACGGTGAGCTGTCTGGGGAAATCACGTTGCAGGCGCAGCCGCAGGAAGGCGTGGTAGCCACCGTGTGGGTTGACAATGCGGCAGGATCGTCACGCAAGGTCGATTCCAAGCGTTTCACTGTGTTCTCGACGCCGGTTGTGATCGATCTTCCGACGGTTACAGCAACCGGAGAAGCAGGTACCGCGAAGGTGACGGCTGAAACGAAAAAAGGTAACGGTTACAATCGCGGAGAACTTGAGCTTCAGTATTCGGTGAATGCAGGTCAGTGGACACCGTTGCAGGGCAAGACCATCACGGGACTGCCTGACGGGCAGGAGGCGCGGATTACATTCAGGCAGGTTGCTCCCGGCCGCGCCGACGGGCCAGCGACTGAAGAAGTAGTGGTGATGACGTACGGACAGCCGACGATTGACAGCTTCACGGCAACCAGTACGCCGGACGGAGTCGACCTGTCGTGGGCCATCACTCACAACGCCGGAGCTCCCATCACATCGATCACCGTGAAGTACAACGGAAAGAGCGAGGACATCCCCGTTTCGGAAACGAGCCGGCACATCGATGTGGACACCAGTACGAACGTGAAATTCAAACTGGTCGTGCGAGCTGAAAAGTTTGATCGGGACATCACCAAGGAGGCGACGAGCCCGGCGCGAGGCACGATTACGCCTGTACCGTCCACGTGCAATGCTGAGATGTCGGACAAGTTCGATGATTGTCACACCTTCAAAGTGGACGCGGATGGATGGGATGGTAGTTTCCTGCCATTGCGATGCGAGTTCAGGTCGGATGTAGACAACCAGACGTACCAATTTCAGATTGACTCGAACGTGGTGATTAAGCCGTCGAATGCGCCTACCCATGTCACAGACCGGGAAACCATGAAGAACTGGCTACAGGATGGCACCCTCACATGCGAAACGTCACAATAACAGGTGAGCAGTGGAACTGGACGGGAATAGTACGCATGGCAGTAACTGAGCCGCCCTCGTCAATGAGCTGCCAACGACTGGCCAGCAACCAACGCACAGTAAGGAGTATGTATGTCACTCAATGAACGCGATGCCACAGAGTTCGCCGAAATGTTCGCCGCGTTGGTCGACGCGATTTCGCTGGCAGTGCTGGACAAGAAACAGGCCATTCGACTGACGTTGACGACACTGTTCGCTGGCGGGCACCTGCTGCTCGAGGACGCGCCCGGAACAGGAAAAACTGCTCTTGCGCGCGCGCTGGCGGCAACCATTGACGGGTCACACTCGCGCATCCAGTTCACACCTGACATGCTCCCCTCCGACATCACGGGCGTGAACATGTACGACCAGCAAAAACACGAGTGGGTATTCCACCGCGGCCCAATCTTCGCCCAGATTGTGCTGGCCGACGAAATCAACCGTGCATCGCCCAAGACGCAGTCGGCTCTGCTGGAAGTGATGGAAGAAGCGCACGTGACGATCGACGGCGTTTCCTACCCGGCTGGCGAACCCTTCATGGTGATTGCTACCCAGAACCCGGTCGAACAGGCCGGCACCTACCCGCTGCCTGAAGCGCAACTGGACCGATTCCTCATGAAAACGTCACTGGGGTACCCCTCGCGTGCAGCCATGATCGAAGTCCTTGACGGCGCGGCCGCACCGGACCGGTCACGTAACCTGCACCCCGTCGTCTCAGCCCATGAAGTCGACACGTTCCAGGCGATGGCCGCCGACAACCACACCGACCGCGCGGTTTTGGACTACATTGCCGCACTGGCGGAAGCCACCCGCGAAGACGAGTCCTCCATGTTGGGCGTGTCCACGCGAGCCGCCATCGGCATGACTCGATGCGCACGTGTATGGGCCGCAGCACAGGGACGTCACTTCGTGCTGCCTGACGACGTGAAAGCGCTCGCAGGACCTGTGTGGGAGCACCGCATCATCGTGGATCCGGACGCCGCATTCGCCGGCGCAACACCGGCCGGTGTGGTCTCGCGTGCACTGACCTCCGTTCCCGCTCCGATCACGGGTGCCTAAATGCCGCACGAGGCTCAGCGTCGAATATCCATCATAGGTGGAGTACGTCGTGCATGGGACATCGCCATTTCCACGATCACCATCAGTGGTGTCGGACTGCTGTGTGGTGGCATCGTGGCGACTATCCTTGCCTTCACCGCGCATTGGCGCGAAGCAGGGATCGTTGCCGTTGCGTGCGGATTATCCTTGATCGCCGCGCTGATCTGGATCATTGGGCGCGCTCCCCAGATCGTCAGCGTGGAGCTTCCTCAGACACGAACCGTCGCCGGACGCACCATCATTGGAGAGCTGCGCGTGCGCAACGACCATGCCCGACCGTCCCGCTCCCACGTCATTGAACTGCCGGTCGGATCAGGTGCCGCCCAGTTCGTCGTCCCTAATCTGGCGGGCAGGAGCTCGTGGTCGGAAGTATTCGCAGTTCCCACCCGCAGGCGCGGTATCGTCACGGTCGGTCCGCCCAGTTCAGTGCGCTCCGATCCGGTGGGTCTGTTCCGCAGAGTCAGAGCATGGACGAAACCGATTCGCGTCTACGTCCACCCGCGTACAGTGCGCGTTCCTTTCGACGCGACAGGCTTCCAGGCAGACATCGAAGGCGTGGTGACAGCTAAACTGTCCTCCTCCGACGTGTCGTTCCATGCGTTGCGGGATTACCAGCCCGGCGATGACCGGCGAAACGTTCACTGGCCGACCACTGCCCGCACGGGTCGCCTGGTTGTGCGTCAGTTTGAGGAAACCCGCCGCTCCCATCACGTGATTTTCATCGATACGTTGCGTGATCACTGGGAAGAAGAACCGTTTGAGACGGCGCTGTCCATCGCCGCTTCACTGGCTCTGACGGGCATCACCGCGTCGCACCAGGTTTCGATGGCAACCTCGTCACGCCCTGTTTCCACACTGTCCGCGACCCGCATGCTCGATGAACTCACTGAAGAAAGCTGGCGAGTGGAGGACCAGGACCTGAGTGAGCGTCTGCGTGAAGTCCTCACGTCATATCCCAACGCGTCCGTTCTCACGCTGATTGTTCCGGCAAGCGTGTCATATGACGAGATCGCGCGCCTGTGCCATCTGCCGAGCGTTGATGTCATCGTCGGCGTGATCCGCGTGGACCCGGACGCGCCCTCATCTCGATCCAGTTCGTCACGAGCAGTCGTCGCAACCTGCCCGACCCTGGAGTCGCTTCCCCGCATGCTGGCACGCGGAGGGCTGCGATGAGTGCGAACACGTTCGACCGCCCGCCTGCAGGTGCACAGCGTCCACGCCGTTTTCGTGTGCGTAATGGACGAGGGCGACTGACACGAAACCCGTTGCCTGTCTGGTCATGGATCGTTTTGGCGGTACTGTTCATTCCGGTGATTGCAGCGCACGAACCACTGTTTGGCCACGGACTGGGATTGCGCGCCGCGGGCAGTGGTGTTGCGGCAGGTCTGATCCTTGCGGCACTGTGCACCTACTGGCGCTGGGACGTGATTACGAGCGTGGCGGCACTGTTCGCGACGCACCTGCTGCTCGGCGGTATCGGCTCACTTCCTGAAACGCTGTACGCGCACGTCATTCCCACCGGGCGCACCCTTCAGTTCCTGGTCATGCAGCCCGTTGTCGCGTGGCGTGACCTGCTGACACTGGCACCACCTGCGTCATCGTATGTCGGCCCGTCGGTTATGCCGTGGATCTGCGGATTGCTGTGCGCATTCGCGACCGGGGTGATGACCATGCGGCGCGGCTGGGTTGTTGTCGGTACCATTCCGTTGGCGCTGATGGGCATCATCGCCGTGGCGTGGGGCCCCAGCGGCATGCAGCCGCCGGTGTGGGCCGTCATGGTGTGGTTCCTGGCGATCATCATGTGGTGGATGTGGTCCGTTCAGCATCTGCGCCTCCATTCTGATTTCGACATCCTCATCGGCCGGCGGGCTCGTCGTGCGGCAGGCATGACGACAACCGGACATAACACCTCGACACGGTCGGTGCGGCCAGTTCGCGCCCACGTGCTGCAGCAGGCTGTGGTCGCCCTCGTCATCACGGCATGTACGACCGCGCTCGCATTTCCTGTCACTTCTTACGTCGGATCGTGGGACGAACGCACAGTCCTGCGTGATCTTGTGGAGCCGCCGCTGGACCTGCATGACTACCCCAGTCCGCTTGCGGCCTTCCGGCATCTGACAACCGAGGAACGTGACGAGACGCTGATATCGGTGTCGCAACTGCCTCATGGGGCGCGCGTGCGCCTGGCAGTCATGGACACGTATAACGGCATCACATTCGGCATGTCCGATCCTGAGGAAAGCCCTGTCGGTAGCTACATTTCAGTGGGCAGTCAACTGCCGGTGCGGCCCTCTCCGATCGGTTCAGTGCGCGCAGATACGAGGGTGACAACGTCTGGCCTGATGGGGCCATGGGTTCCAACGATGGGGCAGGCCGAAGTTATCGAGTTTTCAGGCGATCAGGCGCAGCGATACCAGGATGGCCTGCACTGGAACAGGTGGGCAGACGCTGCGCTGACCACCGGGTCGGACGGGGATGATCTGAGCTATCACCTGGTCGCCGATGTGCCACCGCGCTGGTCTGATTCGCAGCTGGCAGGTGCCGGCGCAGTGTCGGTGGAAGGACAGCCTGACACGAACGTTCCTGACGGTGTCAAAGAACTTGCCGTCTCAATGTCAGCGATTGAATCGACTCCGATCAAGAAAGCCCGGGCCATTGAACGTACCTTGGCGCAGAACGGGTATTTCTCCAACGGGATGGATAAGAGCTCGCGGTCAGGACACCGGGCAGACCGACTGGCACGCATGATCGATGACGATCAGATGGTGGGCGATGACGAACAGTACGCAACTCTGATGGCTCTGATGCTGCATTCTCTGGGTATGTCAGCGCGCGTCGTGATGGGTGCCTATCCCAGTGACCCCGTCACAGGGGCTGCACTGGATCAACTGCAGGGGAATGCGGCCAGTGAAGCGCCGGTGCGTTCAGTTGGTCTCAAAGGTGCGGATCTGCACGTGTGGGTGGAGGCTGAATTTGTCGATGTCGGATGGGCGATTTTTGATCCCACACCCCCACGCGACAACATCTTTTCCGATCCGACCCCGGATCCGACTCCTACTCCGCGCCCGCAGGTTCTGCAGCCACCGAATCCGCCGGAAGAGCCTCCGGAGCTTCCGCCGGCGATAACAGAGAAGAACACGCCATCCGATTCGGAAGCACCTGTCCCTGTCCCATGGGGCGTGATCCTCACCTCGGTCGGTATAGCGTTGCTCATCATCGTGCCAATTGCAGCAATTCTGCTGTGGAAGGCTCGACGCCTCTACAAGCGGCGTCACAGCTCCCCGCTGTCATCAGTGGAAGGCTCATGGAACCAGACGGTCGATCTTGCGGCTGATGCCGGAACCCGGCTTCCTCGCGACATGACACGTGCAGAAGCAGCGTGGAGCCTTGCGGACAGCGTGTGGCAGGACACTCACGAGGACACAGAGTCGCCCTCGCCCGTCGTTGATGAGTCGACGGAAGCGTCAGTTGACTGGCGCGTTGCCGGCCAGACAGCACCGGCGACGGTGCTCCTGGCATCTATTGCCGACCGCGCTCAGTTTGGACAGGACGTCGTGACGAAGGATGATGCCAACCGAGCCTGGGGTTACTATTCGCAGTTGAAGGCAGAACTGCGATCCAGGCAGTCCTGGTTCCAGCGGGCACTGACCGCGCTGTCCGTCAGGTCGCTGAGGCGGCACCGGCACCGCCGCGGAGGCTTCACCCATGCCGAAAAGCCCCGCACAGAATCCCGGTGGCGCTTCTGGAAACGGCACTCGCGCCGCGATCAGCGGCAAAAGGCGTTCTCCGATCAGCCTGTCCGCACGTCGTCACCTAAAGGAAGACCATGACAAGTCAGAACAACCAAGGCCCACAGCTTGAGGGATACACGTTCAGACGCGCATTGGGTCACGGTGGCTTTGCGGATGTCTACCTCTACCAGCAGCATGTTCCCTCGCGCGACGTTGCCGTCAAAGTGGCGCGCAACCATGAAGGCACTGACGCAGACGAGGCAGTGATCCGGGAAGCTGATGCAATGGCGGCGACATCGGCTCACCCGTCGATCCCATCACTGTATGACGTGGGCACCACTGCTCAGGGAGATTCCTACCTGATCATGGAGTACTGTCCTGTGACCAATGTGCTCCAACAGGTGCGTTCCCAACCGATGTCAGTGCGGCGCGCCCTGGACGTCATGATCCAGCTGTGCGGCGCAGCGGAAATGGTGCACCGGGCAGGATACGTCCACCGCGATATCAAACCATCTAACGTCATGATGAATGCATATGGTCACCCGATGCTCACTGATTTTGGGGTTGCCGCCAAGTTGGGTGCTCCCGCTTCCCATTCCGCTGACGGCTTTTCGGTGCTGTGGGCGCCACCTGAGCAGCAGGTGTCTGGCACGCCCGCCCACCCCTCGATGGATATCTGGGCGCTGGCCACGACCGCGTGGACGTTCCTGACTGGGCGCTCACCCTTTGAGGACCCGGTGGGCGACAATTCGGCCGTGGCTGTGGCTGGCCGCGTCCAGGAAGGGCGCATCGGCTCGCTGAACCGCTCTGACGTGCCACAGGTATTGGAAGCTGCGTTGCGTCAGGCGCTGTCAGTGGATCCACGCCAACGCCCTGCCTCAGCAGCAGAGCTGGGCCGGCAGTTCCAGCGCGCCCAGGAAGTCATGCATCAGCCGATGACGCGCATGGAGCTTCACAGCGCCGGGCCGCACGATGACCTGACAGCCGTGCAGGACACGTCTATTGATTCAGATCAGACCAGGGTGCGTGCCATTCGCACCATTGATCCGTCGATGTCAGGTGCAGATAACCGCCGAGCAACGACGTCGGTAGAGGGACGAACAACGGACGGCGGCTGGAGCACAGTGGTGCCTGGAGGGCACACTGCAGGCACCGCTCGCGGCGACGCCAGAGACGATGCGTCCGAGCAGGCAGCATCTGGATCCTTTGTCTTCGCTGATTCACAGTCGTATGCTGTCGAGCCCGACCAATGGGTCTCTGAAGAAGACAGACTGGCGCAGATTGAACGCGAGAACGCGGCTTTTTCCTCCGATACCGCGCGGCCGGCACGACGCCTGTCGCTTCCCGTCATTATCGTCATTGCATGCGTGTGTGTGCTGGCGTGTGCCGGGCTGGTGGTTGCCCTGCTCACCGGCGGGGGAGGCACAATATCGTGGAACGGTCCATCACCTGCGCCAGGCCCGATCAATAACCCGACACCCGCACCTCCCGCACCGGTGGACCCCATCGGTCAGACTCCGCCCTCGCCCACGTCAGTAAGCGGCGTTGTCGACGGCGATGTCATCCACTGGTCGTGGCGCCACCACATGTCCGCAGATTCGTCCGGCCAGTCGGGCGCTCTAGATGATGCAGGCCAGCAGGACAGCGCCATGCAGTCTGATTCTGGCGGCCAATCCGGCGACGAACAGGTCATCGAATTCTTCTATGTGATGAGCGGCCCTGAAAATCTCAACAAGTCGGGCAAGACTCAGGTGCAGTCACTGGATACGCACGCATTGTCGGGAGAGAACTGCCTGGAGGTGACAGCCGCCATCAGGGGAGGCCGTCAGTCCGATTCAGCCAAGGCCTGCGTCGATGTGCCGTAGGACGTTCTGCCGCCTCGTCCGCGCCGGATGCCACGCTGGCCGGATGCCCCGCTGAGACCTCCCTACTTTTGACCTGACTCAGTGCGCGGAACGCGAAGTGAAAACGGGTTCGACACGTGGCGTGTCGTCACGGAGCTCTTCCTGGCACGTTTCCTGGTTTGTCGGTGCTGATCGATCAGTGTGGCAGCCACGAGGCTTCCGAGAAGCACAGCCACCCCGATGCCTGCAGCGATTGTCAGGTATTGCGTGCGGCTTTTTGTCAGATCCTCTTCGGGCTTGACCAGGCGCACAGGTGGAGGAATCGGCCGGTCTGCCCGCTGGTAGCGAGGGTTAGGCGGACCATCCTGCGTACCGTCGTTCACGAAGTTGATCGCATCCTTGGGTGCAACAATTCCCCACCCGACAATCTCATTGCGTTCAGAGGGCGTGGAGCGTAATGCTGTTGCAAGAATCCTGTACTTCCAGTCAGCAGGAGTCTCCTCTGGATGAGCAGCAGCGACGAGGGCGGCAATGCCGGCGACGTACCCCGTTGAGTACGACGTGGAGGGCTGCTCGCCTGACAGGACACAATCACCCCACTGGAGGAACGTGGTCAGCACATCGGAACCGGGAGCTGCCACTTCCACGTGAACGCCGTGCACGACGCTGTCCGAAGGCTGTCCCTGAAGCGTTACCGCACTGACTGAGAGCACCTGCTCATAGTTGGCAGGAAAACGCACCCCTGAATTTTCCCCGTTCGGATCGGCGTTACCCGCCGAGGCGACAATGAGCGCACCGGCGTTCGTAGCATAGGCGACTGCCTGAGCCAACTCAGCATGGTCAGACGGTGACGATGCCGGAACAGCAATGATTTTGGCACCGTGATCGGCCGCCCACCGTATGCCCGCTGCTGTGCGCTTCACGTTCGGACCGCGCCCATTGTCGGTATCCTCGGGTCGCGTGGAAGCATATACGCGCACAGGCAGAATCTGTGCTGACTTGGCGATGCCGACCAGTCCGGATCCCTCAACTGGCCGCGACGCGATCTGACCGGCGACCGCCGTACCGTGTCCGTCGACATCGGTGCGCCCATCGCCACCCGAATCAACAAAATCGGTTCCTGGCTGAACAGCTTCCTTCAGGTGCTCATTAGCGCTGCTCACCCCTGAGTCCACAACAGCGACGAGCACTCCGCCGGTGGACAGTTCCCACGCCTGCTGGATTCCCAGTCGTTCAAAGACGGGCGGTTCAATCGGAACGTACTGCGTCTTGCCTACCTGGCATGCCTGTGGTTCGTCCCCATTGGCGAGGGGGATGCGCGCCCGGTGATCGACTCGCGCAGGCTGGCTGTGAGAAGTGCCAACCGGGGCTTGAGCGTGAGATGCATGAGGGAGGAGCGACAGTGGAAGCAGGGCGCATACGCATGTCAGGAGGGCGGTGTGTGTCCACCTGACAATGTGTGTCCGTTGTTCGCTCATGAGGCTGAACCTGTGGCAGGATCGATGGGTTTGAGGTCGATGCCTTCAGGGATCAGCGCGATCCACGGCCCGGGAATCGGCGTAATGGAATTTTCGTCATACCCCAATCGCTGCATGGCTTCGGAGTAGTTCAGGCCCAGACCGTGCGACAGACCTGTATCAGAGATCAGCATGACGGCACCCAGGGAGCCGCCGGAAGTGGAACGTGCCAGAACACCGCTTCCGCCCAGAACGGATGTTGACCCCACGGCCGGCGGGTGAGGAGAATTCGAGGCCGCGGGGGAGGCGGACGTGCCCATACCCGACTGTGCGGATGCCAGATCTGGTGAATCAGCGGGTATGGCTGACAGGACGCTTCCTTTCTCGATGTCACTGACGTCGAGGTGAGCACACGGCCGAGCCTGCTCATTGGTAATCGTGCCGAGGGTGTCAGGCCAGTCCGCAGGAACAGGACCGCCTTCAGTGACGACATGAATATTGGCTATTTCACCGACGGACACTGTCGGTGGGTCAATTGTGTACGGGTTGCCGGTGGAAGAGGCCTGGTACATTGCATACGACACGTCGGAGAGCTGGACCAGCTGACCATCGCCTATGACGAGGTAGTGGTGGTCTCCCTCGGGAAATTTGACGTTGATGATCGTGCCGACGACGGCATCGTGGACGGACGAGGGCATCCCGCTGACGGGCGTACCGCTGTTGTCGAGACTGATGGGGGTGAATGGTGTGCCGTTATTGAAGAGATTGAGCCAGTCAGCCGGCACGTCAAAGACAGGTGAATCGTTGATGTTGAGGGTGTTCTTGAGGACTTCGAGATGTTCGGGTTCGATGCGGTGACGCACATTCTCTGCAATGACGTAGAGGGTGTCGCCCTGTTTGACCAGCGTTGTCGTCACGGGTTCGAGGCCGTCGGGTCGGATTGACACCCATGTGTGGGTCGACGCGTTTTCCATGACGCATGCGTTCCACTCGGTTGCTTTCAGGTCGGCGGGAGCGGGGACATTATCGGGTGCTTCAGGTTCTCCGATCGCATCGCCGCGAGGAATACCCGCGATCACTTTTTCTCCCACGGAAACGGTTTGCAGAGAGCCAGCCGGGGTGCGCATACGCGCTGAGGTGACATTGTAGATCGGGTGCAGCACTCCTTGAACGGAGTAGTAGCGCGCACCTGTTCCCTTGACGATAATCAGCGTGTTGTTCTGCCAGTTATCCGGCAGGGTGGGGGAGAACTTTCCCATCGCGAAGGCAATGCCGAGCATCAGCAGTGAAATGACGATCCCGCCGATCAGGGGCGGCACGAACGATTTGGATTCCAGTTCCCGGCCTCCAGGCGTGCCGGAGATGAACGCCGTGACGAGTCGGCGGCGATTAAACCGTTGCGCATTGAGAATATCTTTATTGGAAGCCATTAAATGATCCCCCACACCAGGCACGTCAACGGAATGATCGCGATCAGAGCGATGACGTTGGCTCCATCTGCCAGGCGAGTGAGCCACGGGCGCAGCCGCGAATTAACGACGTTGGCCGCCAGGATCAGGATCGCGACCAGGACCGTCAGGCCTACCGTCCAGGGAAGCAGCCACGATACCGCCAGAGTTGCCAGGATCCCGGTGGCGAGCGTGATCAACATGCCGGCGACAACCCCGATAAAGACGTCAATTCGGCCGTGAAGCGACCGCGTCCCCAGCATGAATGCCGCCCCCACGCATGCCATGAGCAGGACGCCCTCGACGGTCGCAACCACCATCGGAACGCAGGTAATGATCACCATGAACGATGCGATCTTCACTGATAAAGCCAGCGCCTGTCCGGTCACTACCTGTTCATCGACTGCTGCACCTGAGAATGACTCTGTTGATTGGATGTTAAGAGCGGGAATCCGCGAGGGCATCTGTGCCAGCCCGATCCACGGAGTCGACAGCACGACCAGCGTCAGGAGGGCCACCACCACCGTCGCTGACCGTTGCAGCGAAACTGTGGCGTAGGCAGTCAGTGCGCCGACGACCATATAGGAAAACCCTGCGAGCAATGGGCCGCCGGCAATGATGCGTAACCCCGGGGGAAGCACCATCGTGGCAAGGGAGCCGAACATGATGCCGACGCCGATGGCCATGAAACAGTGCGCCAGGTTCCCATCAGTGATGAGGGCAAATCCTGCGACCCCAAGAAGAACGGGAACGGTCAAGCTGAGCGAAACGGCTCCTGCAGTGCTGCTTCCTCGTGCCACGATCGCTGCAGTGGCGCACACGAGGGCGGCTCCGACAGCTGCGATGATGGCGGTGGTCATGGTGTGTCCACCGCGAATTGCGAGCAGCACCGCTGCAGTCAGGAGCAGGATGACTCCGCAGTGTGATGACAACTGTGCACTGTCGCCTTTGGTCCATGCGTCCTGATGTTTGTTGACGGATGTGCCGATAGCTTCAACCAGATCGTCATAGCGCTGGTCTACTGTGCTGCCACCCTCGGACTCAAGGGTAAGAAGTGTGCCGGGAGTGACGTGTTGGGCGCG
This sequence comes from Pauljensenia sp. UMB10120, assembly GCF_030212035.1. NCBI lineage: Bacteria > Bacillati > Actinomycetota > Actinomycetes > Actinomycetales > Actinomycetaceae > Pauljensenia > Pauljensenia sp. UMB10120. The sequence continues at coordinate 80,586 of NZ_JASODH010000007.1, forward strand.
CAGGGTTTGAGAATGGTCGAGTACGCGCCCTGACGGAGTCAGGAGTCGGTATCCCTGAGTTGCCGTTTCTGGATCGAGGCGGCCAAGTGCTTCAACCATGCCCGGCAGCAGCTCCGCCACGATCAACGATGACGGTACGGACATATCGAGCTTTTGACCAGCGCACATGACGGAGATTGGCATGAGTGTTCCGGTGCGTGATTTGACGCTCTGTGGCATGAACGGTCCTCTCGGATGCGTCGCCCGTGGAATTCGGGCCCCATCTAAGACTAAACGGTATTTCATTTATTGGAACATCAACAAACAATAAGTATGAAAGAGGGAAACCGTGAAGGGCATGCTGACGGTTCGATGGGTGAACACCCCGCATACTGCGAATCCGCGGACGACCAGCGTTAACTACCGTTTCTTTCGAGCGTAAACGGGCAAAAATCTCGATTTTTTTGCCGATTCTTTCAAGTAACACGTCGGTGACGAAACGTTTACAGTTTACTTCAGACTATTGCCAAACGGGGGGCGGGTATGTTTCAGTAAGTGTGTCATCTTCCGAGTGTTCGAAGTGAGTGCTCGGCAGCCTACCGATTATGGAGGATAAAACATGGCTGGACAGGTTTCCGCCGCAGAGGGTGCAATCCTCAAAGGCGCTCAAACTGTTTCTTCTACACGTCAGGATCTTGAGGGCCGCCTGAGCACCTTGCGCTCCAACCTTTCAAGCATCGGCTCACAGTGGGTCGGCAACGCATCTACCGCTTTCCAGCAGCTGATGGTTCAGTGGGATGAGGATGCACGCAAGATCACCAGTGCGTTGAACGAATTCGAAGCCAACCTGCGTTCATCGCAGCAGGCTTACGACACGACCGATGCCGACCACCAGGCTGCGATGAACTCCGTCGCCGGCCGTCTTGGAATGTGAGAGGACTAAGCTGAAATGGATCTGAAAGTAAACTACGGGGCTCTGTCAACCGCCTCAGCAGATATCAACACTGGTGCTACCGGCATTCAAAACACCTTGGATCAGATGGATTCTGAGCTCCAGCAGCTGCAGACCAACTGGGAAGGCGATGCACAGCAGGCCTACCAGGTTGCCAAGGCAAAGTGGACCGAGGGCATGACCGGTATGCGTGACGTCCTGGCTCGCATCAGCGTTCTCGTCGAGCAGGCTAACCAGGATTACAACTCAACTGACCACCACAACGCAGGACTGTTCCAGTAGTCTGAGCCTTGTGCTTGTCGAAAGGGACGCTGCAGGCGGTTTCTCGCGGCAGCGTCCCTTTCGCCGGTTCACTATTTCGATCTGATTCACGACATGGACACAACGATCGTTCGACCACGACAGGTGTAGAGGAGAAACAGTGTCTGGAGGCTGGGAAGTAGATGTTGATGCTGCGCGGACGGAGCTGAATAAGCTGCGCCACGACGGGTTGACTCACGTTACAGCGGCGAAGACTTCCACTGGCAGCATTGCCAGGGGTGAGACCAGCGCGAAGTGGGGAGTTGAAAGCGGAGCGGTGATGTTCCGTGAGCGTCTCGTTGAAAATTTGAATGAACTGGAGGTCCTCATCGATCTGCTTCATTCAGACTTGACTGCCTTCTCCGGTGGTGTTGACGATGCGATCAATGCATTCATACGCTCCGATACGGACTCTGAAGCAGAGTTGAAGGTCAAGGAAGCAGAATCTGCCCGAAATGCCGAGCGCCCGCAGGAGCAGGAACGCCTTCGCGAGCAAAGCGGCGAAGAGGCAGATACGAGTGAGCAGGGCTCAGAAGGCGCGACCGAGCGTACGAACTCGGAATCCGAAGATGGAAACGAGCGCAGGAATTCGGAGTCCGAAGACCCCGAGTAAGCCCCTGAGAGATTCCACATGTTGAACTACTGGAGTGAATAGGTGAATCATGGCTGGAGAAATCGTCCAACGACTGGAAGCGGTGCAGCAGCTTCCGGTGCGAGGCGCGGAGACGCCGGAGTTGATCGAGAAGATTTCAGAAAAACTCGATGAGTGCAACGAGATCATTAGCACGTATAAGGCCAGGACGAATATTTCTGGCGAAACCAATGACGCCATTGTGAGTTGGCTATCGCGGTGCCAGAGCAAGGTGGAAGATTACTCGGCCGCGGTCAGGACGTATTCGAAGGCTTATTCTCAGGCGCAGGTTGCTATCGGAGAGGCGTCGCGTGAGGGTGAGACGGTTGTCGCGGAGTATCACCGCGCAGGCCCCAAGCGTCCTGAAGATATCAGCCAGCTCGATTCGGAAGCCGCCCAGATCCTTTCGAAAATGAATGAGGGCCTGTTCGCGGCATCTCGAACAGCTAAGAACGTGATCTCCAAAGTCCAGCAAGTGAACAGGTCAGGAGGCTCCTCCACAGGGAATAATTCTTCACGGTCGGGATCGGGCGTCGGCTACGCGAATTACGACTACCCAAATGGAACCGGCTCTCGTGGACGCGGGCAGAGCGCAGGAATACCGTTGATCTCCGGATCTGAGACACGTCACGGACTGGGTTCGTGGATGTCGAACATGCGAGGCGAGTCGAGCGCGTCCATCGGAGACGTCAACTCAGGTGCCACGGCATTTGAAAGCGGAACTCGCAATGAGGCAACGCTGTCAGGCTCCTCCCCTGATGGTGCGATCAGACCTGACGGCCCCCTGAAGGGATATCTGCCGGAGGGAACGCGCCCTAAGGGTATCGGTGCATTCCTCGATCAGGGAATCGCTGCGGAGGGAAGTCGTCTGGGAGTAGGCGGCTCGACGGCTGTCATGGCAGGAGGTCTGCTGGGAGCAGGAGCTGCCACTTTGGCTGCCCGGGCCGGCGGATCAGGTCTGTCAGGACTGTCATTGGCCGGACCGAACGCAGCGGCCGCATTTTCGCGGGGAGTTCCCGCCAGCGGAATCGTGTCATCGTCCACCTCGGGTGGTGCTGGAGGAAGTGCAGCAGGAATGTCCGCGCAAGGCACAACAGGTGGTGCTGGAGGAAGTGCAGCAGGAATGTCCGCGCAAGGCACAACAGGTGGCGCTGGAGGAATGGCTGCCCGGGGCGCGACAGGCTTTGGAGCTCAAGGTGCAGGTGGTGCGGCCAACTCTTCAGCTGCGGCTGCCGCAGGTCGAGGCGGAATGGGACGAGGCTTTATGGCACCCATGGGCGGTACCGGTGCCGGCTCTGACAACAGCGAGAGAAAATCCGCGCTCGTGGGATACGATGTATTCCGTTTGGAAGAAGACGCAGCTTCAGAACCATACGAATCAGAACAGTCAGGAGCAGGTTCAGCGGAGGATCTACATGCCAGTGAAAGCGAGATCGAGGATCGTTGGTGAGTAGTTTCCCGATTCGATCAACTCGCCCCCTCAGAAGTCTCAGCCTCTGCCTATCAGCAGTGCTCATCGCTCTGCTGTGCATGGTGGGCGTCCCCGCCCACGGCGATGACACAATTCGCGACCAGGCCTACGAGGACTATCTAGGGTTGGACGAGGCGCGCTCGCAGGGGCTGGATGGGTCCGGCATCACGATCGGAATCGTGGACGGACTGGCCGATACGGGAGTGCCGGAACTGGCCGGTGCCGACATCGCCGCTCACGAGGCAATGTGCTCTGACGCCGCATTCGAACCTATTGAAGTGTCACACGCAACCGCCGTCACGTCAGTAGTCGCCTCGCCGGATTACGGCGTGGCACCCGGTGCGACAATCGTGAACTTTGCGGTGACGTCGCTGTTCAATGAGTCCCGTGACGGCCTGTCCACGCATTGCGCTGCCCAGGACAACGTGGTCAGTGCAATCAATGCCGCCATCAACGCGGGCGCCGATATCGTGGTGATCACGATCGGTGGCAGCGCTTCGCTGCTCCAATATGTCTCGATGCGCGCCGAGCTGCACGAGGTGTTGCTGGTGGCAGCTGCCGGCAATAAAGAGGATTTCCCTATCGATATCGCCGCAGATAACGGTGTGCTGGCCGTGGGCTCATCTGACTTTGAAGGCAACCGCTCAACGTTTTCTTCCCACGGCGAGGGATTGGACGTGGTCCTTCCCGGTGAACAGATCACGCTTCGCGATCCGGACCCTGACGGCAACCTCACGGTCATTACACCTGATGCATGTGGAACCTCGTTTTCAGCTCCAATGGCTGCCGGCATGCTGGCATTGGGTATGCAGAAGTGGCCCGAGGCGACGCCGTACGAAGTGCTCAACGCTTTTTCGTGGTCAACAGGTCGTGAAGACTGGGATGAGCAGATTGGTTTTGGAGTTCCGCAGCTGCATGAGTTCCTCAACGCCGATCCAACCCGTTTCAAGGACGAAAACCCCCTGCTGCACAAATCAGATCACGGCCCTGATGATCAGCTGCGAGCCGATTACCGCGACGGCCTCATTGACCCCTTCTTCACGATAGATGTCGGAGACAAGGACTACGTGTATCGCGGGCGCGCAGACGACGCTTTTGCACGTCCCGAATACGGCGATCAATGGCAGCCCGGCACCTCACCGCGCTTTACCCAATCGGGGCAGTCAGGTGCCAGCCAGTCTGACGCCAGCCAACTGCCTCAGTCCGCACCATCAGACGGGGCCGGCCAGTCCAATGGCATACCGCTTGGCATCTGGATTGCAGTAGGTGCAGTCGTCTTTGTCGTCATAATTGTGGTCGTCGTGCTTGTTGCCCGCGCGCGTTCGCCTCGGACCGGCACTCCACGTCAGCAGCCATTCTAAGAGCAGCCAGGGACGCAGCTGAGGCGCAGTCGATGCGGCAATCGATCTTCCTGGCACACAAACTCTATGAATTTGAGCCCAGACGTGAAAAACTCGGAGTGAACATCCGACAGGAAGAGGTATGCCATGGACCTATCTCGTCTCGGTAGCGTTGTACGCACGCGGTGGGGAGCAGCAACCGATCAGGGTCCGCGCCCCGACAATGAGGACCATTGGGCAGCACAGCCCCCTCTCTACGCAGTAGCAGACGGTATGGGTGGACATACAGGTGGCGGACGTGCCTCCGAAGTGGCGATCCAGGCTTTCACTGGCGCACTGTCCGGCGATGCTCTCAATGGCCGCGAAGCCGATGTGAACGACCTTGATCATGCCATTTCCGTCGCCGCGCAGGCAGTGATGGCCCTGGCTTCCCCCTCGTCCATGTCCGACGAGGACAAAGACCTGGCGAATATTGTGCTGGCCGGTGCGCCGGGCACGACCCTGACGGGGGTTCTCATCGCCAGTCACGAGGAGCGGCCCCAATGGCTTGTCTTCAATGTAGGCGATTCGCGTACGTACCTTATAAACGATGGGCAGATCCGGGCCATGACGAAAGACCATTCGGCCCGGCAGGAAGCGCGTGACGCTCAATGGTCACCAGACGAACTCCCCGCAGCCAATATCATCACACGCGCCCTGGGTGGCGGAATGCCGGGCCTGCCCCAGGCGGACTTCACCGTGACGACGATCGCGCCTGGGGACAGGGTGGTGATCTGCTCAGATGGAGTGCACTCGGCGATTGACGACGCGGAGATGGTTCGCATCGTTACTCAGTCAGATGATGCTCAACGCGCGGCAAATGCGCTGGTGGATGCGGCGCTGGAGCGGCAGACACGCGACAACGCGACGGTTGTGACGATTTTCGTTGAATCCGTGAATCCGCCGTGGCCAGCTGACGATTCCGTCAATCCGTTTGAACGTACCGTCGGCATTGCGCGTCCTTCCTCCACGCAGACGATTCGCCGTCAGCCAGGCAGTGATGCGGCCGAACAAGCGGGCGATGAGGTTCCTTCGTCCGCGGAGGAAACCATCTGATGTGGCAGCTTGGACGCGTATCCACCCAAGGGCATGGGTTTGTCGCCGTCAACGGCCCGTTCGGCACGGCATTGGTGTCCTCTGAATGCCTGAACGCCGCACTGACGTGTCTCATGAACGAGGGGGACCCCGGCGAGCTGCTCGAATCGATTCGTGCACAAGGCGGACGCGTTTTTGTCGCTGATACTCGCGGGGACCAGGTGCAGCTCTATGCGTATCCCGAATGTTCGATTCGGATCTGGAGCGCGAGCCCGGTGACGGATTCTGAAGCAGCAGGCCAACCGCAGGTTCGCTCCTCGCGCATCACGTCCGAAGGTGTGCAGGCCGATTCTTCACACTGGGACGCCATCGAGATCGAGTTCGGCTCTGGCGAACTGGATCAGCCTGATGCTGACAGGAATGACACAGACCAGGCAGATGGCATCGCTGAGCGACAGCGCCGTGATCCGTGGCTGCCGCTTATCACAGGCGCGGCTCAGGCTCGCCGAGTGCGCATCGGTTACTTCGATCCGGTGTCCTCGCCTCTCGATGCAGTAGATCGTGACGATGCCTCAGAGCGCGACGCGTCACCTCATGATGTGTCACCTGAGCCGAACGAGAAACCTCTCGTCGATGGTGAAAATACCGCGAGCAGCGTGGATGCTGAGCCGACACCTTCAACTGAGCCAGCACCGCTGGCCGATTCCACACCTCCAAGTGACCCGGCACCGCCTGTCGGACCTGCCGGGGTTGCTGCACCAGTCACCCCTGCTGCGCCTGCTGCCAGTGACGTGCCTGACGGCCCTGTCAAGCCGGCAACGCCGTCTGGACCCGCTCCGAGTGACGTTCCCGAAGGGTTCAACCCTGAATCGCTCGAAAAAACGATGACGCCTGAAATGCTCGAACAGATGCGCCGTCAACGCGAACAAAACCAGCTACGTCGCGACTCGAAGGACTCACTGGATTCGGGCCAGGGCCCCCAGGCACCTCACACCGTGCGTTATGCTGCGCAGCCTGCGGCACCCACCGCTCAACCATCAGCCAGGTCGCAGAGCCCCGACAGTGCGAGCAGCGGCACCCAATTTGCTGACAGTTCCTTTCAGGGACGCCCCTATGATTTTGCGGCCCCGAACGGATACCCGGGTCCTCCGCCGTCTCCACTCCCACCTGAGACACCGCACACGCGACTCAGTGCTTACCTCGTCTATGCCGGTGGAGCGCCTGTTGAACTCACCCGGGATGTGGTCATTGGTCGAGATCCGAACTCGCGCGTCATTACAGGGCGCCCACCTGCCACAACACTTCGCGTGCCCAGCCCGCAGGGGGAAATATCTCGGTCACACTGCATCGTCATGCCGCAAGGCCCTGAACGGTGGGCCGTGATGGATCTGGGATCTGCTAACGGCACGACAGTCGTACACGAAAACGGGCAAGTCAGCCGTGTCGCCACGTGGGATCCAGTAGTCCTATTCGACCGCGATCGCATCGACCTGGGGGAGGGGCTCAGCGTGGAGTTCCGCGTCGTTGAAACACCGGCGATGCGTTACGCCCCGCCGCAGGGCTGACCAGCCGGGCAGCAGCCGACACCCCGCGTTTTGCGTCACGCTCAGATCATCTGGCTAGAACCCAGTCGCGCACCTGCAACCGGGCCGGCACTGCAATCGGGTCGGCGCAGCAGACCCAGGTCACGCGATCGGATCCGTCCACGCCAATTGACCCATCACGAGTCCCGCGTCGCGTGACACGATCTGGGCACGACCGGCTACCAGGCGCTTCGGCTTGATGCGGCCAATGACCGCGCCCTCATCAGGGCTGCCGGACAGCATCAAACCAGTGGTACCGAGTTCAGACAGTGCCTGAAGGACAGGTTCGAAGGCAGCGCGCGAAGCACCGCCCATTCGTCTGCTCACGATGACGTGAAGACCCACATCCACAGCCTGAGCAAGTAACGGTTGGAGGGCGATCAGCGGGTTACCTGACTGTGTGGCAACCAGATCGTAGTCATCGACCAGCAGCCACGCCTCGGCGCCCTGCCACCAGGAGCGGTTACGGAGCTGCTCAGTTGTCACAGAGTCACTGGGCAGTCGGGTGCGCAGATACTCAGCCAGATCATTGATTGTCGCTGTCGCATCATCACGCGTGGTCATGTAACCCGCAAGGTACTCCTCGGGAACCTCCCCGAGCAGGGTGCGGCGGTAGTCAACCAGGAAGATCTGGGCCTGTTTCGGTGTACTCGTGCGCATGATTTCACGAGCGACAGTGCGCAGGAATGTGGTCTTGCCGGACTTGGAATCGCCATACAGGTACAGGTGCGATTCGTGGGCAGGATCGAAGACCCATGGGCCCAGTCGGGATTCTTCCACGCCGAGCAGCAATCCCTCGCGGTCCTGCGCGCCCTCCAGTTGCTGGACTTCCTCCACCGTGATGCGTTCGGGCAACAGGCGCAGTTTCGGACCCGGTGCGGGAGTAGCCTTTGCGATGCGCTCAAGCGTTGCGGTAATGCCGGCTGACATGGACGATACGTCGTGGTCACCGTCCTCCCTCGGCAATGCGACGAGGACGTGGTGGCCGCCCATTTCCAAGCCGCGCCCTGGACGACCCTCCGGCACCGTAGCCGCAACCTTGCGGTTGACTTCAGAATCGGTGACGTCGCCCAGCCGCAGCTCCAGCTTTGATCCCATGACGTCACGCACCTGCTGACGCATATCCATCCAGCGTGATGTCGCGACTATCAGGTGGACGCCGAACGACAGAGCTCGCGGCAACATCGCCTGGATTCGCATATCGAGATCCTCGAAGTCGCTGCGCAGGATCGCCCACCCGTCAACGACCAGGAACACATCACCGTATCCGTCGTCGAAACGCCCCTCAGCGCGTCCCTGCCGGTACGTGGAGATGGAGTCGATTCGATTCGCGCGGAAATAGCGTTCACGGTCGACGATGATGGACTCGATCTCGGCAAGCATACGGTTGAGGACGTCGGGGGTATCACGCGTCGCCACGCCAGCGATGTGGGGTGCGTCCGCAAAGGCTGAGAAGGTGCCGCCGCCCAGATCAATGATGTAGAACTGGACTTCCTGCGGTGTGTGCGTCAACGACAGTGCCATGACCAGTGTGCGCAGCGCGGTGGACTTACCTGACAGTGGACCACCCACAATGGCCATGTGACCACCCGCGCCGGACAGGTCATATTCCAGTGTCTCACGGCGCTGTTCCAGCGGAACGTCAGTGGTGCCCATCGGGACACGCAGACGGCCTTTCGCACGCCACGACTGTGAAACCAATCCCAGGCGCGGATCAGCATCCAGATCCGGCATGAGGGCGTCCAACGTATCCGGAATATCCAGGGGCGGCAGCCACACCTGGTGAGCTTCAGGTCCGTGACCCACCATCTTGGCAACCGCAATATCCATCTGTGTCATATCCGCCCACTGACGGTCCTCAGGGGCGACATATTCCTGGCGAGCTTCTTCCTGCTCGCGATCAGAATCCTGGTCAGAGTTATCCTCGTCAAGCGAAAGCTGAGGAGTGGAGGTGAACGGGAGGATCGTGAGCGCCGACTCGGGGGAGCCGGCCTGCTCGCCTGAGCGTGGAGCGTGGGAACGTGCCGGCGGGGGCGCGGCAACATACGAGGCGCGGAAACGCACCATCTGATCAGTACCGGTCTTCAGATATCCGACACCTGGAATCGATGGCAGCTCATACGCATCCGTCACACCCAGCACGGAACGTGACTCCTGACCGGAGAATGTACGCAAGCCCATGCGATAGGACAGGTGCGAATCCAGCCCGCGCAGACGGCCTTCTTCCAGGCGCTGAGAGGCCAGCAGCAAGTGGATCGACATGGATCGCCCCAGACGACCGATTTGTACGAACAGATCAATGAAGTCAGGCTTGGCCGACAACAGTTCGGAAAACTCGTCGAGGATGATGAACAGTGCCGGCATCGGCGGATACTCGTGTTTCCCGGCGCGCCGATCTGCCTCGTAATCCGTGACGTTGGCGTAGTTGCCGGCCTTTCGCAGCAGCTCCTGGCGTCGCACCATTTCGCCGCGCAGGGCCTCCTGCATACGGTCAACCAGGAACAGTTCCGACTCAAGGTTGGAAATGACGGCCGATACGTGCGGCAGCTTGCCCATTCCCCAGAACGTCGCGCCACCCTTGAAGTCAACCAGCACGAAGTTGAGCTGCTCGGGGGAGTGGGTCAGCGCCATTGCCAGCACCAGAGTCCTGAGTACCTCAGACTTACCTGAACCAGTCGCACCGATCAGCAGGCCATGCGGGCCCATACCTTGCTGAGCTGATTCCTTGATGTCCAGCAGGACGGGGATCCCCTCGGGCGTCACACCGAACGGAACACGCAGCAAGTCGCGCCCGGTGCGGTACTTCCATTCCTTATCTGGATCGAAGTCGCGCACATCCGGCAGGTGCAGCAGCGTCATCAGGTCTTCCGAACGTGCGGGGTCTGAGCGGCCGACAGGTTTGTCGGCGGAACGTTTCTCGCCTTCGCTCCAAAATGCGGTGCGTCGGCTCAGTGCTTCAGCCTGCTCGATGCTCATCTCATCGGGTTGGGCGACGATGGGGCGCTGATCCATCAGCACGACTTCCATGACTCGCCGATCGGTAGGATCCTTGTGTTCGTACGGGTGAATCAGCAGGCGCATCGTGCTGCGTGAGACGAGCGGTCCCCACTTTTCGAGAACCTTGATAACGGTGACGCCCAGACATCCTTCGAGTGACCCGAGGCGCGTTTGTGACGGCATGTTCGCATCGTCGACGATCAGCACGAGGTGCGGCCACTGCACGTTTTCGTCACGTGGTCGGAACGTGCCACGCGTGGTGAACTCCTCACCCAGCAGGTTTTCCAGTTCGGCGTAGTCGCTGGTGATCATTCGTGCAGGGCCGAGGGCGTCCCGCTCCTCTGATGAACGCGCATGCGGGGCCCACTTGACCCACTCCCACTGCGGGCGTGCCTCCTCGGAGCACAACACGGCGACTTTCAGGGCGCCTGGACCGATGAATGTCAGCAGGTGGCACAGCATGGCACGTGCCTGCGCGCGGGCCACATCGTGCCGCCCTGCAACCTCAATATGGGAGAATTCTCCGATCATGACGCCGAAAGGCACATGATCAATGTTGGAAAACGTCTCCACGAACCGGTTGAGCGCACTATGGCAGACGATGTCGGGGTTGGCCATCGGAGGAAGCTCAGGTACGTCAAGATCCATTGAGAGTGCTTGTGTTGAAGAGCCAATTCGCATGTTGAGCGCGTCAGCATCCCCTGGGGCTCGTTCCCACAGACGGGCGCGATCCTGCGCAATCAGCGTTAAAGCCAGCGGATCGGGTAAGTGCCAGCGGATATAGGCGCGCTGTTTGCGCTCAGCAGTGCGGACGGTCTGGCGCATTTCTGACAGGTAGGCGAGGTATTCCCGGCGGGTCGTCACCACTTTTTGACGGTGCCCGCCGATCTGGCGGTAGATATTGAAACCGACCATGGATAGCATCGCGAAAACCATGGCGCCGCCCATCATGAGCATGCGCGGGTTGTTGTTCGCACTCATGACCATAAAGATCATGACACCCATCGATCCGAACATCGGGACAACCGTCATCAGGACATTGCCCATACCAGGCGGTTCAACCTGATCCGGAGGCCCCTCGATCGGGATCGTACCCGCAGGCAGCTCCGGCGAGCTGACCCGGTCTGGGGATGCGTCCTCTTCTGCCATATTTTCACCTCAAATGGTGGTCTTGACATGAAATGCATGCGCATCTCATATTATCTTGATAGTGGGGATAGAACGAGAGGTTCACCAGCTCGAAGGACAGGACAGCCTATGACATCGGTTGCGCAGGCCACTATCGAGCAGGCTGGTACCCGGTCAGATGTCGCCGTCCCTGTCGGCACGACGGTGTCAGGCTTGCTTGCGATGATGAATGTGGATACGTCGATGGGCGACGTCCGCATCACGTTGCCGAGCGGCAAGCCGGTGTCCCCTTCTCAAGCGCTGGGACGAGATCTTCCGTCCGGCACTATTCTGTCGGTCGCCAGTGGACTAGCGTCCGACCGGGCGCAAGTCAGGGCCCGTGAATACGCCGAGGCCCCCTGGTTCAACCGCCTTCTGGGCATCGTGGGCATCATGATTGCCGTCGTTGGGCTTGAAACGGCCTGCATTATCGCCCCACTGGTGGCACGGTCGGCCATGATTCCACAAGGCGTGCGCATTGGTGCCGGCATCGTGTCGATCCTCCTGATTCATCCCCTGATTTTCCGAGGTCGTCTGCACGCGGGAACCGCAGCCTGCCTGGCGCTGAGTTCCTTCATCGGCGTGGCATCCCTGGCGTTGCTTCCTCCGCAGGCCCCCGTTTCCATCGTTCTTGCACCCCCCATGCTGTGTTGGGTTGCGTTTGGAGTATCGCTTCTGTATTGGCTGACGACTCGCCTGCCTTCGGCGGCGGCCAGCGCTGTCGCTTTCGGTGTGTTAGCTGCTGTGCTGTCCATGACCACGGCGTTCCAGATTCCGTGGTCCACGATCATGCCGATCGGCTTGGCGTTGCTGGTGTTGGCCCTGGCGATTGTGCCTCAGACAGCGGTGCGGATTCCTGAAACGCAGCTCCTCGACCTCCCACTGGTCACCACGTCAGCGCCTGCGGTGCGTCAAGCGAAAGTGGCATCACCCTCGCGGATCACGCATGCACGTGTGGAGCGCACCGTGCGGGAGGCATCCGGGATTCTGGATACGCTGGTCATCATCTGTTGTGTGGCGGTTTGCGTCACGATTCCAACGGTGGCGAGCCGAGTTGACCTGACCTCGTGGCACGGACGCGTCGGCACTGCGACGGTTGTGTGCGCAATTCTTGCCCTCTCACTTACGCCCCGCAATACGCGTTCGAAAGCATTTCGCATCGGCCCGCGCGTATGCGCAACGGCTCTGGCGGGCGCGCTCATCATGTCCCCGACGGGGCAACAGGTGGCAGGACCTCTTGGCGTTGGCGGGATGCTGGCAATCAGCGGCATCGCAGTGGTGTGCGCGGCCATGCTGGTCTCACGCCGTGACGAGGGCGCCGCGTTCCTCGGCCGGGTCGGAGACATTGCCCAGTCAATTTCACTGGTGTTCATCTTGCCGTGCGCCGTATTCTCTACCGGCTTATTTGACGTGATCCGACAGGTGGCATCGTAACTATGACGTCTATTCCTTCCACTGCACCAGCTCAAAGCCCGATGCGCACGCAGATACCGCGCGGAACGCAATCACGTCCCTCCTCGCAAAGAAGCGCCCCCACCTCCAGTGGTAACCCGGCGTCGCGAAACCTGCGGGTCGGCTCGTACATGATCGACCTGCTGATGATCTGGGCGTGTGCAGCGCTTGCATGGTTCATCCGACCGTCTCTTATCTTCGTCGGCACTATCGTGCTGGAACTGTTCCTGGTTCTGACGCTTGTGCGCGCCCGTACCGGACGCACCTTGGGAGCACTGGCCACACGTACCGTCGCGGTCGCAGCGGGTACGGATCACGCACCGGGACTTAAACGTCAGGGAATTCGCAGCGCCATCATCGGTTTACTGCACGTCACGGTTATCGGGCCTGTGATCGTGGTGTGGCTGGGTAAAGATGGCCGCGATTGGGTTGATTCGCTCGCGGGTACGGCGACACTTGATTTGCGCTCACCGCTCAGGCGCCCGACAACGGCCCCCGACGCCTATGGCCGGCAGACTACTCACACACTGACATCGGAGAACACCGGCTGGACTGGGCCAGCCTCACCCTCGTCGCACCCGATGGACGAGGGTGACGCGCGAGTCCCCGGACCGTCGATGCCACCGGCACCTCAGCCGCAACCACAGGAGCAGGCTGGTTCACAGCAGAGCCAGCGCTCGTTTGGCATGTGGATGCCGAGCCTGTCATCTCCCGGGCTGAAACCGACAGGTGCGGGATCCTTTGCCGTTCCGTCACAGCCCAAACCGTCGTTGGCTCCGCGCCAGGCTCATCCCCAGGAAGCACCCGACCCACTGGCACAGCCTGAGGTGACACCGGCCCAGTCTGCCCAGCCCGATGGCTTCTCCGTTATCGTTCCACCAGCAGCGCCAGCGCAACCTGCTCCTGACGTGGCTCATCCGGAGCCGATTGCTTCAAATTCGGCTGCAGTTCCGCTGGCTAGCCAGTTTGCCGCCGGAGTCGAGAAGCCAGAGAATAGTGACGACACTTCTGCACCTGCACCGGAGGAGCCGCCGGCTCGAGCCGGCACGCCGAAGCCTAACACGCAGCATGATCAGAAGAACGCTGAAATATGGCTGGTATTCGATTCAGGTGAGAAAGAAGCGGTGATTGGTACGACAGTCATTGGACGCGCACCTGTCACGATGTCACCGAGTGAACGTGCTGTCACTGTCGAGGACTCAACGCGCTCACTGTCTCGCACTCATCTGCGCTTGGGTCCTGCTCCCGGCGGAGTGTGGGTGGAGGATGCTTTTTCTGCGAACGGCACGTCGGTCACGTTACCTGACGGTTCAGTGTTTGAACTGGAGCGAGGAAATCGTCAGGCTGTCCCAATTGGCGCAACACTTCGTGCTGGAGAACGGTCGATCACCATCAACTCGCCCCACAGTCACCAGTGATGGCTCTAGTGGGGAGCATCGGCAGTGACAGGAATGTCACTCGGGTAAGCGACGCCCTCATCATCGGCAGGCATGACGAACCACAATATGAGGTAGAGCATGATGCCTGACCCCGGAAGCGGCAGCGTTGCGATAAACAGCAGGCGCACAAGGATCAGATCCCAACCAAGGTATCGGGCGATACCAGCGCATACACCTCCGAGAAAACGATGCTGAGTGTCTCGGCTGAAAACCCTGCGAGAGTAACCCGTTGTGACCTGTTCATTCATGGAACCATTCCACCTGATAACAGGCATTGAGCGCTATCGGGGAAAGCCCTGAGATCTCCCTGAGGCACCCGAGCATTCGTCCACTTTCGCCCTGGCAGCCCCTTCGCAGATGCGCGGTCGCCCTCGCCAATGAGGAGCCGGTGGGCGAGGCGGTGAGCGGACGGAATTATTCTTCTGGCGAATTGTGGAAGCTTTCAGCGCTTTCAAGGCCTGCGCGCGGTGACCAAGGTCCCAGTTTTGGTAGAGTTGGCACGAAGGCGCCCGAGGACGGGTGCGTCACGAGAGAAACGAGAGATGAGGACCTCGATGGTCAAGTATGTTTACGATTTCTCCGAGGGCAACAAGTCCATGAAGGATTTGCTCGGGGGTAAGGGCGCAAACCTCGCTGAGATGACGCGACTGGGTTTGCCTGTTCCGCCTGGATTCACGATTTCCACCGAAGCCTGCCGGGCTTACCTGAAAGATGGAAGCGTGCCAGACACCCTCGAGACCGAGGTGACCGCAGCACTGCGTAGCGTTGAAGACACCATGGGCCGCCAACTCGGAGCAGGCGATGACCCGCTGCTCGTCTCGGTCCGGTCAGGCGCGAAATTCTCCATGCCCGGCATGATGGAAACAGTACTGAACATTGGCTTGAACGATGAATCAGTCGAAGGCCTGACGAAAGTTTCCGGATCAGAGCGTTTCGCATGGGACTCCTACCGCCGCCTGATCCAGATGTTCGGCAAGACGGTGCTGGACATCGATGGTGATCTGTTCTCCGACGCGTTGGATTCACTGAAGAAGGAACGCGGCGTTGAGGCCGACGTTGACCTGACCGCAGAGGACATGCGCACGCTGGTTGACACATTCAAGAAGATCGTGCGTGACGCCACCGGCGAAGACTTCCCACAGGACCCTCGCACTCAGATGGACATGGCCACCGAGGCTGTTTTCCGTTCATGGAACACGGAGCGTGCACGCATCTACCGTCGTCGCGAACGCATTCCGGATGATCTGGGCACCGCCGTCAACATCTGCACCATGGTGTTCGGCAACATGGGTGACACCTCCGGTACGGGCGTGTGCTTCACCCGCGACCCTTCCACCGGACACTCAGGCGTGTACGGCGACTACCTGCCGAACGCTCAGGGCGAAGACGTCGTGGCCGGCATTCGTAACACTCTGCAGCTGTCAGCTCTGGAAGAGCGCGATCCCAAGTCGTACCAGGAACTGCGTGCCATCATGCGCAAGCTTGAAACTCACTATCGCGACCTGTGTGACATTGAGTTCACCATCGAGCGCGGCAAGCTGTGGATGCTGCAGACCCGCGTTGGCAAGCGCACTGCCGCCGCCGCCTTCCGTGTTGCCACCCAGCTGGTTGACGAGAAGATGATTACCCGCGACGAAGCCCTCGGCCGCGTTACCGGTGACCAGCTCACTCAGTTGATGTTCCCGCAGTTTGATGCGAGCGCACAAAAGGAACTGATCGCCCGCGGCATGCCTGCATCTCCCGGTGCGGCAGTCGGAAAGATTGTCTTTGACAACGCTCAGGCTGAAGCTGCGGCCCGCGATGGAGTGAAGTGTGTGCTGGTTCGTCGTGAGACGAACCCTGATGATCTGCCCGGTATGGTTGCCGCCGAGGGTGTCCTGACCGCCCGTGGTGGCAAGACCTCTCACGCAGCTGTTGTGGCACGTGGCATGGGCAAGACCGCTGTGGTGGGCGCTGACGCGCTGGATATTGATGCCGCCGCCGGAACCGTCAAGGTGGATGGTCGTGTTCTCACCTCTGAAGACACGATCGGCATCGACGGATCCACCGGTGAAATTTTCCTTGGTGACGTTCCGGTTTCGGATTCACCTGTGACGACCTATCTGTCGCACGGACTGGAGGCGGGCCTGGAGGTTGCTGGCGATGATGCGGATATGCGTGAGCTGATTGCAGCTGTTGACCGAATTCTGGTGCACGCTGACGAGGTACGTCGCCTGCATGTGCGCGCCAATGCGGATACTCCTGAAGACTCACGTCGCGCGCTCGAGTTCGGAGCGGAAGGTATCGGCTTGTGCCGCACCGAGCATATGTTCCTGGGTGATCGTCGCCCGCTGGTTGAGCGCGCCATCCTGTCTGAAGCCGGATCGAAGGATCGTCAGGATGCGTTCGATGAGCTGGAGAAACTGCAGAAGCAGGACTTCCTCGAGATGCTCGAGGTTATGGATGACAAGTCGATGACGGTGCGTCTGATTGACCCGCCGCTGCATGAGTTCCTGCCGGATTTGACCAGCATGGAAATCAAGTTTGCCGTGGCCAAGGCCAAGGGCGAGACGATTGATCCAGCTGATGAGAAGATGCTGGCCACCGTGCGCCGTATGCATGAGGACAACCCGATGCTGGGTCTGCGTGGCGTCCGCCTGGGCATTTACCTGCCAGGCCTGTTCGAATTGCAGATCCGCGCACTGTGCGAAGCTGCTGCCGAACTTGTTGCACGCGGGCTGCACCCGCATCCGGAGGTCATGGTTCCGCTGGTCGCATCCGAACGTGAACTTCAGCTGATCCGCGAATCGGCTGAAGAGATTATCGCAGCGGTGTCCAAGGACAAGAACGTTGACCTGTCGGGTGTGACAATCGGCGCCATGATTGAGCTGCCTCGCGCAGCCATGACCGCTGAGGATCTGGCACACGCAGCCGACTTCTTCTCATTCGGCACGAACGACCTGACCCAGACCGCCTGGGGCTTCTCGCGCGATGACGTGGAAGGCGTGTTCTTCCCCGAGTACATCGATGCCGGCATCTTCGGCGTCTCTCCGTTCGAGACAATCGACCAGCACGGTGTGGGTGCCCTGGTGCGTGAAGGCGTTGAGCGTGCCCGTTCCACCAAGCCGGAAATCAAGCTCGGCGTGTGTGGCGAGCATGGCGGCGACCCGGCCTCCATCCACTTCTTCTCGAAAGTGGGCTTGAACTACGTGTCGTGCTCCCCGTTCCGCGTCCCCGTTGCGCGTCTGGAAGCAGGCCGCGCCGCGGTGGCCTCCGAAGAGAACTGATCCGCGCCGCACCTGTTCACGCAGCGCCGTCACGCCGGCCACGTCGGCCGCGTCGGTGAGCTGTCTGTCGGTGCATCAGCTGCAAGGGCTGTACCTGGTATCACTGCCGGGTACAGCCCTTCGCGTTTTCGCGTGGTGGTGTGGCGGGCCGGTGGTGTGGCGGGCCGCCGGGGTGCACGACTTACTAAAACTAACCGCCCCAGATGCACGACTCACTAAATTTGGCCCTTTGGCCTGCACGACTTACTAAATTTAACGCCCCGCCATTTCGGCCGATTTTCAAACATGCTGGTCACGGGGTATTTGGATTGTCGAGGGCGTCGCTATCCACTGTTGATCAAGGGGATTGTGCAAAAATTGGAGACTTTTTAGTGAGTTGTGCATGTGTACGCAGAGGATTAAGTAAGTCGTGTATGTGGGCGCCGAAGATTTAGTGAGTTGTGCACGTGTGAAGGCTGAATCCAGGGCATGGTGCGCTCCTTGTCCTGGAGTGACATGGCCGGGGGCGGGGCCAGCGGGCGCCCTCGTCGATGTGCCTCGACTGCTCAATGGTGAGCGAAGTCATGCCGGTGTGACGAAAAGACAAAAAATCCTGAAGTGTCGCAAAAATGGCTGTTCTGTTGCCAAAACGGAACCAATGGGACTGAGCACGATGCTAGTAAAGTTAGTGGCACCTAAGTTATACTGCGTTGAGCAGCAAAGAAGAAAAGTCAGGCACGTCGATTGGTCTTGTCGCCAGCGGTCGGAAGCTTAACTTACGAAATAAGGGAGGCTCACATCGTGAGCACAGCTCGACTCGAGCATCGCATTGAGCCACAGCGCCTAGTCGGTGTGGCATGCGTCGTAGCGTTAATGGCAATCCTTATGGCAATGCTGGCACTGCCCGCTCATGCGCAACCAGCCCCAGCATCCACACTCATCTCAGCAGAACAACCGGCACACGACTCATGGAGCTCCGTGGCCAAAGAGATGGGCTCGATTCTGGACGACGCAGTGGAGAAATACCAGGGAGGTGACGCAAAAGGCGGTAAAGACACCGTCAATGTGGCGTACTACCAGCGCTATGAGACGCTTGGCTTTGAAAAGCAGGTCATGGCGCGTATCTCCGGTGCACGCGTGTCGACAGTGGAGATGGAATTCTCGCTGCTGAAGAAAGCCATGAGTGACGGTGACGATGCGGGAGTGACTCAGCACGCCGACACCCTCAAGACCATGCTGGTTGAAGACGCGGCAACCCTTGACGGCGGCTCAGCCGACGGCGAGTCATACAGCCCCGGACCGTGGGGCCAGGTCGCCAAGGAAATGAACGGCATCCTCGATGAGGCCGTGGACCACTTCAAGAACGGTGACATTGAAGCTGGCAAGGACACCGTGAACGTGGCGTACTACCAGCGATACGAAACTCTCGGATTTGAAAAGCAGGTCATGGCGCGTATCTCCGGCACTCGCGTGTCGACAGTGGAGATGGAATTCTCGCTGCTGAAAAAGGCGATGAACGATGGCAATGCTGACGTTGTCGACCAGCACGCCACCACGCTGAAGAACTACATTCGTGAAGATGCCAACACCCTCGATGGGTACGAAGGAACAGGTGCGACCGAAAGCAGCCCGTGGCTGTCCGCATTCCTGCCCGCCTTCCTCATCATCTTGCGTGAAGGCTTCGAGGCAATCCTTGTTGTCGGCGCTGTCATCGCCTACCTGATCAAAGCGGGCCACGGTGACAAGACCAAAGTCGTGTGGGCCGGCACCGGAGTCGCCATCGTGTGCTCCATTGTGCTGGCTGTGCTGCTGAGCAACATCACGGCACTTGCCGGACATAACCAAGAACTCATCGAAGGCCTCACAGCACTGCTGGCTGTGGCCATGCTCATCTGGGTGTCCAACTGGATGATCGGCAAGTCAAGCCAGGCGGCCTGGGATCGGTTCATCAAGTCGAAGACGGAGCGCTCCTTGTCGCAGGGCTCCCTGTTCTCACTGGCCTTCATCGCATTCCTCGCGGTTTTCCGTGAAGGCGCAGAAACAATCCTGTTCTACCTTCCTGTCATCGCCCAAGCTGGCAACCAGGTGCATTACGTGTGGGTCGGTCTGGGCGTAGGCGCTGTGTGCCTGGTCATCGTCTACCTGATGATCCGACTGCTGGCTGTCAGAATCCCGCTGCGACCATTCTTCATCGTCACATCGATTCTGCTGGCGATCATGGCGATCACATTCACCGGCTCCGGTATCAAGGAGCTACAGGAAGCTGACGCGTTCCCGCTGACACCAATCAACGGGGCGCCCACCATAGATCTTCTGGGAATCTATCCCAGAGTCGAGAACCTGGCTGCTCAAGGTCTCGTTCTCCTGATCATTATCGGCCTGTTCGTTTGGGGCTCCCGACGTAATCGGGCGCAGGCTGCAGCCGATAATGCCACCCCATCTGAAGATAAAACGGAGACAGTTCAATGAAAATTCGTTTACGTCAAGTCGGTGCTGCTCTGACTGCACTCGTTGTTGCCGGTACGCTCGGTGCCTGCTCACAGCAGGGATCAACCAATGAGAGCGGCGCCTCTGACAACTCCACCACTCAGTCCGCTGCAGGCGACGCTGCTGAAAGCGCTGGTGGCGACGCAGCGGCTGCCCCAGGTGAAGACGCAGGCTTCCAGGAAAACCCGCTCGGCGATGACATTTACCTGGACAACGACCGCGTGAAGGTCGGCGGCGTCTACTTCCAGCCCGTTGACATGGAGCCTCAGATGGGTGTTCCCAAAGAGGAATCATCCATGCACCTCGAAGCTGACATTGCAGCTGGTGAAAACGACCTGGGCTACGGCGTCGGCGACTTCATCCCCGGCCTGACCGTGACCTACAAGCTGTACAAGGCAGGCACCAAGGATGTCGTGCAGGAAGGCGCCTTCATGCCGATGGTTGCCAACGACGGCCCGCACTACGGCCTGAACCTGCCCAAGCTGGATGCAGGCACCTACGACGTTGAAATCACCATCGAGTCTCCTGAAAAGGACGGCTGGATGCTGCACGTCGACAAGACCACTGGTGTGACCGGCCGCTACTGGACTGAGCCGCTGGTTGCAACGTTCAAGAACTTCCAGTGGGATCCAACCGCTGTCGAATGGTGAGCCTGACCTGCACCATTTGTTAAACGTATGAGCTGGGGCAGGGTGCTTGCGCACCCGGCCCCAGCTTGGTGCGTCAATGAAAGGTTGATTGATGATTCAGCAGATTGTTGAAATAGTCTCCACCACTCTCTTGCTGGCACTCGCCCTTGGTGCTCTCAGCGCGGCAGTACCCAGCATGGGGGGAGGCCAAAAAGGCCGCAAACCTGGATACCGCTCCATTATCTGGGGTGCGCTTGCGGGAGTCGCCCTCGGCGGTGTACTGACCATCGTGCACCTGCTGATTCCGCGTCAGATCAACCGCCAGGACATCACGTTCTGGGCGCTGATTCCCACAGTCATCCTGGCCGCTGTGACCCTCGTGATGGTGTGGCGGGTACGGGGTCGTGCTCGAAAAGGCGTTGAGGCAAGCTCAACGCAGCGTCGCGCAGCGCTGTGGGTTGCTGCAGCATATGCAGCCATGGCGACCTTCCGGGTGGCCCCCACCGCGCTCCTTCAGATCCGAACCTTCGTCTCTCCCAACACGTCCCTGGTGTCCACCGACACCGTCAAGAACATCGTCGGATACCTCATCGGCGTCGCCCTGGTCGCCCTGCTGGCCGTGGGTGTGCGCAAACTGTGCGAACGCGGTGCCCTGCTGGCACCGATCATGTCAACAGTGGGTGTCGGCATCCTGACACTGACACACGTGATCCTTATCGTCCGCATCCTGCAGGCCAAGCGGATCATTCACCTGCCCGGCGCGATCTTCGAATCCATCGCGTGGACCATCAACCACGAAGATGCCATCACCCTGGTGGCCACCGCACTGGCCGCAGTGGCCTCAATCCTGGTGTGGATCCGGTCGCGATCGCTGCCCAAGGACGGTCCGAACCCTGCTGTGCGTCGCCTCCGCCTGGCTGAAGCAAAGTCGTGGCGCCGCCTGTCTGCCGGCTCCCTCTTGGCATGTGCGGCAGCAGGTGCCGTGCTGACTATTGGGGCTGCAATCAGTTCGGCAACCGTTGAACTGTCCCAACCTGAACCGTTTGAAGTGTCAGGTGACCAGGCAGTCGTGCAGCTCGATAAAGTCTCAGATGGGCATTTGCACCGATTCGCCTACACCACGTCAACAGGCATTGAAGTGCGTTTCATCGTCATCCAGAAAGCCGGATCCTCCTTCGGGGTGGGCCTGGATGCGTGCGAGATCTGCGGCCCGACCGGGTATTACGAAAAAGACGGCAAAGTCATCTGCAAGCTGTGCGAAGTGGCCATGAACATCGCCACGATCGGATTCAAGGGTGGATGCAACCCGATCCCGATTGACTATGAAGTGTCGAACGGCACGCTGTCGGTGCCCATCGCCCAACTTGAAGCTGCAGCGAGCGTCTTCGCATGATCTGCTGTTCAGCGCCCCATTGCGTGCACATAATTCGACATCACGGTGAACGAAGTCAGGATGTGACAACATGTTTCTGAGAATGCTCAAAGGAGCACTGTTCCGTCAGCGTGGCCGCCACCTCATGATTGCCTTGACTGTCGCGCTCGGCGCGTCGGTTGCGACATCCATGCTGTCAGTCATGTTCGACGTGGGCGACAAGATCAACCAGGAGCTGAAAAACTACGGCGCCAACATTGTGGTGCGCCCCAAAGGCGCGGCCGTGGTCCAGGATCTGTATCAGTTCGACACTCCGGTTGAACAGGAAGCATTCCTTCAGGAAGACGAGCTCGGCAACATCAAGACCATCTTCTGGACCTACAACATCGTTGACTTTTCGCCGCTGCTGTCCGTACCGGTGACAACAACCGGCCAGTCATCCACCGATGACAGCATTGAACTGACCGGCACATGGTTCAGTCACGATCTCAAACTCCCCACAGGCGACACGGTGACAACCGGCCTGACCAACCTGCGTGGATGGTGGACAATGGACGGCGCGTGGCCCCAGGACGGAGACGACAACTCCGTCATCGTCGGCTCGAAACTGGCGCAGACTCAAGGATGGAGCGTCGGGCAGACAATCCCGCTGTCAGCACGCGGACACAGCCAGGACGTCACCATTTCCGGTATCTTCACCTCAGATGGAGATGAAGACTCCCAGATTTACGCGCCCCTGCATCTGGCTCAGACATTCCTGGACAAGCCCGGCGCCGTCGGATCTGTTGAAGTGTCGGCTCTGACCACCCCTGACAACGACCTGGCACGAAAAGCCGCCAAGAACCCTGCATCCCTGTCGCTGACTGAGAGGGAAACCTGGTACTGCACCGCCTACGTGTCCTCCATTGCCTACCAGATCGAAGAAGCCATGACAGATGCCGTGGCGCGGCCGGTGCGTCAGGTCTCAGAATCTGAAGGCATCATCATGGAGAAGACCCAGATGCTGATGCTGCTGGTGACGGTTCTGTCACTGGCCGGATCGGCACTGGCGATCGCGAACCTGGTGACCGCCAACGTGATGGAACGGGCTCCCGAAATCGGCTTGCTCAAAGCAGTGGGAGCGAAAGACAACGCCGTTGTGCGCATGCTGCTGGCAGAAATCACGATCGTCGGCCTGGTGGGCGGCGTCGCCGGATACTTCGCCGGCATCGGATTCGCCCAGATCATCGGCCGAACCGTCTTTTCCTCCTCCATCGCAGTTGCGCCCGTAGTGGCCGGAATCGTTGCAGTGCTTGTGACGATCGTGGTGCTGGCAGGCTCGATTCCTGCCATACGCTTCCTGCTGGGGCTGCGGCCGGCAGAAGTGCTTCACGGAAGGTGATAGTCGGTGAATAAGAGAAAAATGTACTGGCGCATGGTCACATCCTCGATCCTGCGTCGTCGATCCCGCGTGCTGATCGCAGTTCTTGCTGTTGCCATCGGCGCCACGACCCTGTCGGGACTGGCTGCCATCGCCATTGACGTGCCCAGCCAGATGGCGCAGGAAATGCGCCTGTACGGCGCGAACCTCGTGGTCGTCCCCTCCGAGAAGAACGACAACCTGACTGACCAGACCATCAACCGCATCGACGAAGTGGTGAAATCGTCGGGTTCAACGCTCGTTGGCTCAGCTGCTTTCGACTACCAGCCGGTGTCCATCAACGACCAGCCGTACGTGGCGGCAGGAACCGACATTGATGCTGTCAAGGCAATCAACCCGTACTGGTACATCGAAGGTGAATGGCCCTCAGCCGGCGGGCAGGTGCTCATCGGCCGTGAAATCGCCTCCACCATTGATGCCAAAGTGGGCGACTCGATCACCGTGTCGCAGCTCGCCGAAGGCGCCTCCTCGGCTGCCCCCCAGTCCGGCGGGCAGGACGCATCGACCGCTCCGGGCACCACAGCGATGAGCGGGGCCCCTGAGATCCCCGAAGGCTCCCACATGATGCCCGACGGCACGATCATGAAGAACAGCGAGATGCCCGGATACGACCCGTCGAAGAACGTGGACGGAATGTACGTTGGAGACCAGCCGCAAAGCGCTCAGTCCGGTGCGCCGACCACAAAGAAGGACGCGATCGAACAGCTGACGCAGAACAAGCCGACCGCTCCGGTCGCCCCAGGCAACGGCAAGGGGCAGGCGCCCGATCCGGTCGACACACGCGACATCTCACTGACGGTGTCCGGAATCCTTGAAACAGGTGGATCAGAAGACGGCTTCCTGTTCATGAGCACCGCCGACATGTCGCAGCTGACCGGCAAGGACACAAGCTACGGCGTATCTGAATATTCGGTTGCCGGGCAGGCGGAAGCCGTCTCCGCCCTCGCCAAGCAGATCAATGACGCAGTCGACGGCGTGAAGGCCTCGACAGTGACCCGACTGACCCATTCTGACGAGGGCGTCCTGACGATGCTGCGCTCGCTGATGGGAATGATCACGATCATCGTGCTGGCTTTGACGATGATCGGCGTGTCCACCACGATGATGGCTGTGGTTGCGGAACGACGCAATGAAATCGGCCTGCGCAAAGCTCTGGGAGCTCACTCGAAATCAATCGTGCGTGAATTTCTTGGTGAAGGCGTCATGCTCGGCATTCTGGGCGGTGCGATCGGCGCGGTGCTCGGCTACCTTCTGGCGATCGTGATCTGTCTGAACGTCTTCCACCGGACAATCGCATTCCACCCGCTGATGGGAGTGGTTACTGTGCTCGCATCAGTGATCATCGCGACGCTGGCATGTCTGATTCCAGTGCGTCGTGCCCTCGACGTTGACCCTGCACTGGTGCTGCGCGGAGAATAAGGAGAAACAATGACATCACAGGTGAAGGACGACCTGCTCAGACTTGAGCACGTCTCGAAAATCTACGGCGACCTGCACGCACTGGATGACGTGTCGCTGAGCGTGCCGACAGGGCAGTGGCTGTCGATTGTGGGCCCGTCCGGGTCAGGCAAGACCACGATGATGAACATCGTGGGATGCATGGACCGCCCCACCAAAGGCACCGTGACGCTCGACGGGCGCGACATTTCCGAGCTGACCGCCTCCGAACTGACGACCGTGCGCTGCCAGACCATCGGCCTGATTTTCCAGCAGTTCCACCTGATTCCGCACCTGACCGCCCTCGAAAATGTCATGGTCGCCCAGTACTACCACTCGGTGCCCAACGAAAAGGAAGCGCTGGCGGCACTGGAGCGGGTGGGACTGGCCGATCGCGCCACCCACCTGCCGCGACAGCTGTCCGGCGGCGAGCAGCAGCGCGTGTGCGTGGCCAGGGCCCTGATCAACTACCCGAAACTGGTGCTGGCTGATGAGCCGACCGGTAACCTCGATGAGCACAATGAACAGATCGTGCTGGATATTTTCCGTCAGCTTCATGCCGATGGAACCACGCTGATCGTGGTGACTCACGACGCCCTCGTCGCTTCGTGTGGCCAGCGGGAAATCCGCCTGGATCACGGTAAAGTCGCCAGGGAAACGTGGCATGACCACGACCGGGACAATGCGGAAGCTGCAGGCGCGGCGTCGGGGAACCTGGCAACGGGTCGCGACGTGAAAGAAAAGGTTCCAACCCCTGAACCTCGTGACGATGCGTCCTGAGGCGCCCGAACACTGTCAGCAATGAGATGAATCGCAGATGACTAACATGACGTCTTCACAGTTTTCACGACTTGTCACCATGGGGTCGCTCGGCGGGCTCGGCATGATGATTCTGAGCGCGTGCGGCCCGTCGATCCCACCGGTGGACATGTCACTTCCCATGAATGACGGAGAGTACACCGGGGAGTCCAATCCTGACGAACAGGGAGCCATCGGCACTGTTCATATCACGGTGGAAGGCGGCAAGATCACCTCCACCTCTTATGAAACCCGCATGAAGGACGGCGAGCTCAAGGACCAGAACTACGGGACGACCAGCGCCGGCGAAGTGGGCAACAAGGATTACTACAAGCGCGCCCAGAAAGCGGTGGAGGCGTTCAACAAGTATTCCGACGAGCTGACGGCCACGAACGACCCCAACGAAGTTGATGTCATTTCAGGCGCCACTGTTGCGCACAGCCAGTTCATGCAGGCGGCGATCCGAGCCATCCAGACCGCTCAGGGAGTGGAAACCCAGTCCGGGGAGGATGCGGCCGACCAGATCGACGTGCCGGGCCTGGACTTCAGCGACGATGACCAGCTCGACGAGTTCTCCAACTGATTCACCCGGCCCCGAGCTGCTTGTTGATCTGCGCGACTCATCGTGGCGCATGTCCTTTCCCGCGATGGGCACGCGCGTCGATCTCATTGTCGAGGGCGGCTCCGCCAGGCAGATGACGGAAGCTGTCTGCGAACTTGTTGCACGCCATGAGCGGCTCTGGTCGCGTTTTTCGGCGCACTCCGATGTGACACGGTTGAACACTGCATGCGGACAGTGGGTGGATGTGGATCCGGCGACGTGCGCATTACTGGCACGCGTCAAGGACCTGATCGACGTCACGTCAGGCTGTTTCAACCCGCTGATTGAGCCGGTGCGTCAGCTGTGGGACCCGGCAGGTGCGCTGGCAGCTCTTGTCGCCGGCGCAGGTGCTGCCACGAGCACGGAGAGCGCAACCACTCCGGGCAGCGACGCGCTGGCCGAGGTGTTGCCACTGTGCTCACCGGGGATGCTTGACGTTGACCCGGCGGCATCGCGGGCACGCCTGAAGGGCGGCGCACGCATTGACCTGGGCGCGATTGCGAAAGGTGCCAGTGCTGATCAGGCTCGGGATCTGTGTGCGCGACTTGGTGCCCGTGCCGCGCTCGTGTCGATCGGAACATCCTCCATTGCCGCCCTGGGAAGGCGCTCCGACGGCACACCGTGGCGCGTGGGGATACGCGACCCGCGCAGCAGTGAATCATCGTGGCTTGGATACGTGGAACTGCCTGACCGCATGTCACTGTCCACTTCGGGTGACAACCTAGGAGCACTCGTGGAGGTGGCGCCCGACCATGCGCAGCGTTTCAACCATGTCATCGACCCGCGCAGCGGCATGCCCGCCCGGATCCTTGCCCGTTCGGCAACGGTGATCTGCGCAGACGGCATGACGGCTGAAGCGCTGTCCACCGGCATGCTCATCGGCGGACGGCAGGCGGTTGTCCTGCCACACACAGCAGATGGTGATGCGGCAGCGTCGCCCTCGTCAATCATTGTCGGCGGCGAGCGGGGAGTGATGGCAGGCGGGATTCGCGTCGATGCCAGGCCCGCGCAGATCTGGCATCCGCGTCAGGAATTGTCGGAATCTGATGGTGGGGCGGGTGTGTCGGGGCAGAATTCGAGCACGTCACCCACCTGACAGTCGAGCGCCTCGCACAGTGCGTTCAGAGTGGAAAAGCGGATGGCGCGGGCCCTGCCGGTTTTCAGGTTCGACAGGTTCGCCAATGTGATGCCGACGCGTTTCGACAGGTCGGTGAGCGTGATGCGGCGTTCCAGCAAGATGCGGTCCAACGTGACGTGAATACTCATGGCTACACCGTCAGCTGATTCTCATCCCACGCAGCAATCGCAGCGCGGAAAATGTGTCCGGTGACCAGGAAGAAAACAGTGCCGCCTGCGCTGAGCGTCACCATGAAGATCGCCATCAGAAGGATCGAGATGTGCTGGAGCGGGCTGACGCACATGAACCAGATGGTCGCGCTCACGTAGTAGATCGTGGCGGCGATGCACACCCACTGCGCGCGGCCAATCAGCGTTAATGCCCGGTGCGTGAAGACTGTGCGGCGCTCAACGAGCAATAGGAACTGGTAGGCGATGATCAGGATGGCGAGGAATGGAAGCGTGGCGATGATCGAGCCGACGAGGATCGGGTACTGCAGGTGTGCCATTTCCGGCCAGACGGCGGCGCTGTAGTCGCTTTCTGACCAGAGCAGCAGCCAACTTAAGACAATGCCGAGGCCGAAGATCACCAGAACCACGCGGGCAATGATGGTATGCGGTTTCATGAGTGTGCCTCCTTCAAGCATCACATAGTTATCGATAAACGATAATAATTTATCGATGATCGGCATGTCAATGGGTGTGGTGGCAGGACGGCACATGTGCTGATTGGTTCAGTTAACGTGACGCTGAGTGGCGAGGCGCAAAGCGGTTTTAGATCTGCGAGGCCAGCAAGCTTGCCAGATGCATGCCGCCTCGGTCAGCGAGCTGCTGGGCCTGAGTGCGGCACGAGAAACCATCCGCCAGATACACGGCATCTGGATACGCGTTGAGGGCAGGGAGCAGTGAGGTGCGCGCCACCTCGACCGACATATCGTAGTGCCCCTTTTCCATGCCGAAATTACCGGCCAGACCGCAACAGCCATCCAGCTGGACAACGGTGGCACCCAGTGAATCCAGCAGCGCCCGATCTGCGCTCCACGTCATCACCGAATGATGGTGGCAGTGCGGCTGCGCCACAATTGTCGTGCCATGTAAATCAGGCAGAACACGCTCCTCCTTCGGAACAGTGGCCAGCACTTCAGCCAGAGTATGCACAGCGCGCGACACGGGAACTGAGCGCCGGTCATCTGGCAGCAGATCCAGCAGATCATCACGCAGGACTGCCGTACATGACGGCTCCACACCAACGATTGGAATGCCGGCTACAGCGAACGGTGCCAGAACGTCCAGCAAAGTCGTCAGTTTCTTCTTCGCCCCAGTCAGCTGCCCCGTCGTGATCCACGTCAGGCCGCAGCAGGCGTGGGGAGGGACGATCACCTCGAAACCGTTCTGACGCAACACCGCAACCGTTGCACGCGCGCCCCGGTCGTCAAGCGTCTGTGAAAACGAATCGGCCCACACCACTGCGAAGCGTCGGGCTTCAGAAGCGGACGAGGAAGCAGGCGATGCTGTCTCAGCAAGCCGTTCGGCACTCGGCGGCACTGCTGACGGAGGCGCATCTGCAACCAGGTGCCGCCGCCTGGCCCATCGCTGGAAGGTTCCGGACTGAAGGGCGGGCATCGGTCTGCGTGAATCCATACCCAGCAGTGCGAATGCAGCCCGGCGAATCGCATCTACTCCCATCACTGCGTTGGTCAGGGCGGATGCACCCGGAATGCGGGCGCTCAGGCCCGTCCACAGGGGCAGGCGGCCCAGCGCATAGTGGGACAGTGGACGCAGGCGCCCACGGTACTTACGGAAGAGCACCTCAGAGCGGTACCTGGCCATGTCCACACCTGCCGGGCAATCCGACGAACAGGCCTTACATGACAGACACAGGTCGAGCGCTTCGAGCACCTCCGGTGAGGTGATTGACTGGACCAGTTGCCCATTGGCAGCGTCCTGGAGTGTGCGCGCCCGCCCTCGGGTCACGTCCTTTTCCAGATGCGACGCCTTCCACGACGGGCACATAAACGTGCCGTCAATCGTCGCGCGACACTTGCCCACACCTGTGCAGCGATGGACCGCCTGAGTGAAATCACCGTGGTCTTCCCCGAAGGCGAAGCCTCCCGCCGCTGGCAACGAGCGTGCACGAGGGCGCCGCAGGAAATCATCGAGCTTGTCGATCTGGTTGGTCGGTGAGGCCAAAACACCGGGATTGAGCAGGTCATCGGGGTCGAACAGGGCCTTGACGTTGTTGAACAGGTCAATCAGTTCCGGGGAGTACATGAAGCGCAGCAGTTCCGTGCGTGCACGCCCATCCCCGTGTTCACCGGAAACTGAGCCGCCATGCCTGGCGCACACCTGAGCCGCCTCCTCCAGGAAACGCCTCGAATGCGCCACCCCAGCCCCGGTCTCGAGTGGCATGTTCAGACGCACATGCACGCAGCCATCTCCGAAATGCCCGTACAGCAGCCCGTCAATGTCATACTCATCCATCAGCGCCGTGAAATCACGCAAGTAGGCTCCGAGGCGGTCCGGTGGCACCGCGGCATCTTCAAAACCGGGCCATGCCTGTTCACCGGTCGCTGACGTTTCAGATGGGGGAGTGCGCCCACCCAATCCCGCACCATCAGCGCGGATGCGCCACAGTCGCGTGGCATCATCCCCCGGAGGATAGACCGCCGCATCGACCGCATGAGATGCGGCCGCAAGTCTGCGAGCCTGTGCCAGCGATTCCTCTTCGCTTCCGGCCGACACCTCGCACATCAGCCACCCGTCACCCTTGGGAAGCGCCGGCACGGCTCCGGGTCCGCGGTGAGCTCGTACCACGTCCACCAGGCGCGAATCCATCCCTTCGACAGCCAGCGGCTCACAGCGCAAAATTGTGGGTACATCGTCAGCTGCAGCAATCATGTCCGGATACCCCAACGCCACCAGCACGGGCGCTCGCGGAATCTCCACCAACTTGACGGTGATCGACACGATTGTGGTCAGCGTCCCCTCGGTGCCCACCAGCATCGCCGCCAGATTGCGATGCTTCTCAGGGGTCAGATGCTCAAGCGAATAACCCGACACCTGCCTGCCGAAACGCCCCAGTTCCGTGCGGATGAGCGCCAGATTGGAATCGATCAGCGTGTCCAGTCCAGGCACCTGCGAGAGGTCAGAGTGGCTGGTGGAAGCGGTGAAGCGTCTGCCTCGTCCATCGATGACGTCGAGGGAGACGATGTTGTCTGACGTGCGTCCCCAGGCGGTTGCGTGAGGCCCGCACGCATTGTTGCCCACCATGCCGCCGATCGTTGCCCGGTTCTGGCTGGACGGATCCGGACCGAAACGCAGTCCGTACTTGCGGGCAGCTTCCTGCAGGGTGGATTCCACGCAGCCCGGCTCCACCACGGCCGTGCGCGCCTGCGGATCGATCGACAGCACTCGGTTCAGGTGGCGCGAAAAGTCAATGACGATGCCCGGTCCACACGCATTGCCAGCACATGACGTGCCACCCCCACGGTTGGTCAACGGAATGGAGAAGCGTCGCGACGCCTCGCACACCGCCAGGACGTCCTCGGTTGAACGAGGGAAGACAACGAACTGCGGCGGAACGCGATAGTTGCCGGCGTCTGTGGAATAGCGCGCACGGGCGCCTGTCGTACGATCAACCTCACCGTCGAGCACGTCAACCAGGTGCGCGTAGCAAGCTTCCACGTCGCGAGGCCGGATATCGGCGCGCTTGGGCAGGGGGGACGAGGCAGGCGCCGGCTCACTGCTGAGTGGGTGGAAGCTCATAGGCTGATTGTGCCACTTTTGATGCCTGCTCTGCGTCCTCATCAGGTATGTGAACTGACAGGTGGGGCTGTGTCGCGGGCGTCAGCGAGTCAGCATCACCATGCGTGTGGGTGTCACAATCGCGTCTACGGCGACATCGTGAGGATCGACAGGCAAGGTGCCTGTATCCCACACCTCTTCATCGAACAGTGCGATGACCAGTGGAGCGCGGCGCCTCACAGGCAGTGCGCTTTCCTGCGGCGATCTCTCAGCGTGATCCGTGTTCCACCTACTTAAGGCCCGGTCATACCACCCGCCGCCCTGGCCCAGGCGCGTGCCCGAAAGGTCGGCGGCCAGGCCCGCAAGCAATACAATGTCGACGCTGTCAGGAAGTTCGGCATAGGGCGCATCGGAGAGATGAGGCTGGGCAGGCCAGCGTGCAGAAGGCTGGTCGAGGACTGCTGCCAGACGGTCAGTCGTCAATGATGACCAGGCAGATGTGCTGGCATCAGGAAAATCAATACAGCCCCACGCAGGTTCGTCCAGTGCACGCCCCTGCCGGTTAACGACAACAGGCAGGAAGCAGTGACCCGATTCAGTGACGATGGCTGAGACATCCGGCTCGGTGGTGGTTGGAACAAACAGTGCCGGGAGGTGAGGACACCCCACTCCGAGCGCGTGACAGGCCTGCAGCCACGAGCGGACCAGTCCGCGTTGCTCCCGCCGGCGCAACTCATCGGCTTCGCGGGCAGGGAGTGCATCCCACCGGGCGCGCCTGTCACGCCGCTGGGCGCGAATTCTGGCGCGAAGTGGAGCTTTTTCGTGCAACATGGCCCCTCCTGAGCACTGAACATCTCCTACTTAGGATACTGTGGCAGACATGAGCGAAACTGAGCCCACTCGTCACGCGCGCGTGCGTCACGCCGTGATCCCAGCAGCTGGACGCGGAACGAGATTCTTGCCGGCAACGAAGTCTGTGCCCAAAGAAATGCTGCCGGTCGTTGACCGACCATCCATTGAATATATTGCGCGCGAAGCCACTCGAGCCGGCATTGAAGACATGCTGATCATCACTCGCACCGGCAAAGATGCCATCGAGGAATACTTCGACGCAGATCCCGGCCTGGAGGCGGCGCTGGAGGCCTCTCACAAGGAATCACTGCTCAAGATCGTGCGCGAATATGAGCACCTCGCGCGCATGCACTCTGTGCGCCAGGGACATCCGCTGGGGCTGGGACATGCCGTCCTTCAGTCACGCTTCCACGTCGGTAACAATCCTTTTGCCGTCATGCTGCCGGACGATTTGATGCACCCAAAGTCCCGCCTGCTGGAGAAAATGCTCGCGATCCGCACGGCGATCGGTGGATCGGTTGTCGCACTCATGCGTGTCACACCCGAACAGGCAACCGCTTATGCCTCTGTTGACGTCACCCCGATGCCGATTCCGGAAGGCCTGCCCATCGACATTGAGGAAGGCACATTGTTCCGCCTCAACAAGGTTGTCGAAAAGCCCCCGGTCGATGAGGTGCTCAGCGAATACGCCGTGGTGGGCCGCTACGTCTTCAATCCGCGTATCTTCACGGAACTGGAAAATATCGAACCCGGTCACGGTGGTGAATACCAGCTCACCGACGCATATGCCCGACTCATCGACGTGCCAGCCGAAGAAGGAGGTGGCGTAGTTGGCCTGGTTCTGGATGACCGCCGCTTCGACACCGGAGACAAACTCGGCTACCTCACCGCCTCCATTGAACTGGCGCTGGAGGACCCGGAACTGGGACCCGGAGTACGCTCGTTCCTGGAAGAGCTCATGGCAACACAGCCGGGGGACGCCCTCGACGATTCTGACAGCACGTCACCCGAGCACCACTGAAGGGACAACCTGAATGCGTTCGGTCGCAGAGTTTTACCAAGACTGCCTGTCAACTGTTGGCCAGCAGCCGCCGCTGGAAGTCCAGCTCGCTGATGCTGTGTCGTGCGTGCTGGCTGAAGACGTGCAGGCCCGCTTCGACCTTCCCGTAGCGGATCTGGCCGGATGCGACGGGTACGCCGTGCGATCGTCTGACCTCGAAGGGGCGCGCCCGGACAGTATGGTGACCCTGCCGGTCACCGAGGAAGTCAAGGCTGGAGATGTTGACCCGGCCGCGCTGGTGCCGGGAACTGCCATCCGCATTGCATCGGGAGCGCCGGTGCCCACAGGTGCAGATGCGGTGATCGCACTGGATTTTACGGATCGCGGTATGGCTAAAGTGACCGTGCGCACCCAGCCGGCGCGCGGTGAGAACATCCGGCGTCGCGCCGAAGACGTGGTCGAGGGGGACGTGGTTCTGCGTCACGGCACGCGTGTAGGTGCACGCCAGGTAGCGCTTCTGGCCGGCGTGGGGCGCTCACGAGTGACAGTGCATCCACGCCCACGAGTGGTGATCCTGTCGATTGGTGACGAGCTTGTGGAGCCGGGTGAACAGGCACGACCCGGCACGGTGTTCGATGCCAACGGGCATGCCCTTTCCACCGCTGTGGCGGATGCGGGTGCTCAAACCTTCCGCGTGGCAGCCGTTCCTGATGGCCGTCAGGCACTGCGCGAAACGATCCAGGACCAGCTGGTTCGCGCTGACCTCATCATCACGACCGGCGGCATCTCGTATGGCTCAGGCGATACGGTGCGCGAAGTGCTCGGCGCGCTGGGCACGGTGCGCTTTGACAATGTGGCCGCATGGCCCGGGCATATCCTCGGAGTTGGAACCGTCGGTGACGAAGATGACGCGACTCCGATCTTCTGCCTGCCCGGTGACCCTGTATCCGCGCAGGTGTGTTTCGAAGTGTATGTGCGTCCTGCCCTTCGACAGATGCAGGGATGGACGACACTGAGCAGGCCGAGCGTGCAGGCTCGCGTGGATCGCTCATGGTATTCACCACGAGGGCGACGCGAATTTGTCCGCGTGCGACTGACGGGGTCGCCTCGAACCGGATACCAGGCCAAAATCATGGGATCACCTGCAGCGCTATTGCTGTCCGCACTGGCTGAATCGAACGCACTGGCGGTCGTGCCCGAAGAGGTCACGAATGTGCGTGCCGGTGACGCCCTGCAGTGCATGGTGCTTGATTAATGCTGTTCGGCAGGCCGCGGATCTGGGGACGCCACCCCGATGAGCTGACGATTCGCATCGACGATCCTGTGGGTCGCGCTCTGATCAGGCCGCATGGCAGTGCCTCGAGAATCGGGGCGACGGGGAGCGCTGCGCGAACGGGGCGTGATAGCGCCGTGAAGCTCGGGGACAGTGTTGTGATCCGTCCGGCCTACGGTAGCGATCATCTTCGCATCGAGAAAGCGCGTGCCGAGAATTCTGCGTGGCTCAAACCCTGGGAGGCGACGCTGCCGGTCGGATCGACAGAGGAACTCCCCGACATCTGGACCTATCAGCGCCAGGTCGACAGGCAGCAAAAGCGCGGAACGAGCCTTGTCATGATGGTCGAATGCGACCGTCAACCGCTGGGTTTGATCACCGTCTCCAATGTTCAGTGGGGGGCGATGTGTCAGGGCGTCCTCGGCTATTGGATGGTCAGGAAAGCCGCTGGGGTGGGGCTGGGTGCGCTGTGCGTGGCTGGCGTCATCGACCTGATGATCGGTGAGCTGGGCTTGCACCGGGTGGAGGTCAACGTCCGGCCGGAAAATGATCGATCTTTGGGATTGTGTCGAAAAATCGGGTTGCGTGAAGAGGGCTACAAGAAGCGTTACATGTGCATTGCGGGCAGGTGGGCTGATCACGTCAGCTTCGCTTTGGATACGGAATCCTGGCCCGAGGGCGGCATCGTCCAATCCGTGTGGAAAATGCCGCTGACGCTGACCTGATTCGCCTCTCATTTGGCGCCGGCGCGCGCGTCAGAACCTGTTTTTGGCAGCCCGTGCCGTAGCGTTAATACGTGGAGTACGGTGGAATCATTGTTGTGATGGCAATCGCGATCACGATCGTCGTGATTGTGCCGCACCTTGTTGACCGACGCACGGCGATCACTCAGTCCCGCGAGGCTGACCGATTCTCGCCCAGGATGCGTCTGATTGATGAGGAATCGGCACTGCGCCATCACAGTGGCGATACTTCATCCACCGCCAATTCGCACTGCGGCTCGACACCGTTGTTGGCGCATCAGGCGCTGCAATCCGATGATGCTGCTGGAGCGGATGACTACCACGCGCGCCCGGCGCTGCCGGCCACCCAACAACCTGCTCACCTTCGTGGTCATCGAGGAGACACCATGGCTGACGAATCGCGATCCGCACGTCGACCCGACGGGACGATCCACGCGCAACGAGACTATGTGCGCACCCGCGAACTGTCGCGCCTGCGTGCACGACGCGCGGCACGTATTGCCAGTGAGAAGGCAGCAGGTCAGCGCCGAATGATCCTCAGTGGGGTGTGTGCAGCAATCACTGTGCTGATGATGCTGATTGCAGCGCTGACCACGATGTCATGGGCATGGGTTCTGATTCCCGCGGCGGCACTTGCTGCTGGCCTTGGCGTGTCACGCTGGAGCGCCATTCGTTCCCAGCGCGTTGGTAAAGCCGAAGAAAAGCGGATTATGGAGCTGACGCGTGGCACCTCGGCACGCCGCAATTCCGCGCCTTCGCCCGTCGCCTCTGAGACTGTGGAGCATGCTCCTGCGTCTGAAACGGCAACCGACGAGGGGCCGGATGAAGCCCTTGGAGCCGACGCGTCGACCGAAATCCAACGTGTCGACGACGAGGCGCAGGCGTCTCACAGTGTTGATGACGAGGACGCACGACTCGACCAGGCGACCCGCGATGTCGCCCAGACGCAGCGCTCATGGTCCGTCCAGCGCATCCCTGCACCGACCTACGCATCACGCCAGGAGATTACCGGCCGAGTGGTGCACGCCGATACTGATTTGCGAGGCATCCCTCAGGTTCCTTCCGATGTCCGAGGGCGTCCTATCCACGCGAGCTCATCTTCCGGTCAGCAGATGCGTTCGACTGAAGAGGTCGCCGCTCAGGCGGATGTCGTGTTCGATCTGGACGCGGTTCTGGAGTCTCGTCGCGCTCAATAACTGTGCTGCTTCGGCGCTGCATCGCTCATGTTGATGTCGTCCTGGTAGCGCGTCGCGTCCGATGGAGTTGCCGATTCGGCAGTGCAGCGTGCCCGGCAGAGTCGCCCCGGCAAAGCCTGTTGAGTTTGCGGGTCTGAAAATCGCGCTCGGCATGCACAACTCCCTGGATCTAAACTTTCCAGCTGCACAATCCCCTAGATCTACGCTTCTTTTTGCACGAAGCCCTAGATCTAAGCCTCCCGTCTGCGTACTGTTTTCTGTTTTCGCTGGTCAGGACGCATGATGGAAATTTCGAGAGGCGTGGTGGGCTTTAGAACTAGGGGTATGTGCACAATTGGCGGAAGATCTAGGGGTATGTGCACGAAGATCCCGAAGATCTAGGGGAATGTGCGCAGACACCTGCTTGTCTTATACGGACGTATCCATCCTGGCGGTGCATCGCGCCATTCCTGTACAGCGTTACGCTATCCCGTCGCTGCATTGCAGCTAATCAGACCTCCCGCACTAGCGGTCGTACACCATGTGATAGAGGAAATCTATTGAAGTGGTAAGTTGCATTGGTTTGGTCTATACTGAGAGTGTTGTGAGAAACCGTTCGACATGCTCGTCATGTGCGTGAGCGGTTGGCGAAACTCGGATAGGAGAACCATGAACTTGATGAACACCCAGATCCGCCCCTTCAAGGCCACAGCGTTCAAAGAGGACGAATTCGTTGAACTGACCGAACAGGATGTCCTCGGCAAATGGGCCATTTTCTTCTTTTACCCAGCTGACTTTTCCTTCGTGTGCCCGACCGAGCTGGGCGACCTCGCAGACTACTACGACGAGCTGCAGAAACTGGGCGTTGAGGTCTACTCCGTGTCCACCGACACGCACTTCACGCACAAGGCATGGCACGAAGCATCCGACACAATCGCCAAGATCAAGTACTACATGATCGGTGATCCGTCAGGTGAACTGACCAACAACTTCGAGAACATGCGCGAAGGCGTCGGCCTGGCTGACCGCGCCACCTTCCTCATCGATCCAGACGGCGTTATCCAGTTCTTCGAGGTTTCCTCGGAGGGAATCGGCCGCAACGCAGCTGAACTGATCCGCAAGGTCAAGGCAGCTCAGTATGTCGCCGCGCATCCGGGCGAAGTGTGTCCCGCGAAGTGGGAAGAAGGCGAAGAGACGCTGGCTCCGTCCCTGGACCTCGTCGGCAAGATCTGACCCGCATCACTGAACGTCACGCCATCCCGCACACGTAAGTTCTCGCCGCACGTGAGAACGCGTCGGTGCGGGATTGGCGCATCACGAGGGCGACACCTGCCCTCCCGCGTCCGCAATTTTGTGAAAGGCACGTAACGCCATGCCAGTTTTGAATGACCAGCTTTCCGCCCAACTGTCGCAGCTGCTGACCAAAGTAGTAGCGCCGATTGAACTCGCTGCAAGCCTGGATAACTCCGATCTGTCGGCGCAGGTACGGGAGCTGCTGGAGGAAATAGCTGCCAAGAGTGAGAACATTACCCTCACCGACGAGGCAAACCCTCGCACACCATCCTTCGCCGTTCGCCGCATCGGTACGGATGTCGAGGTGAGGTTCGCGGGACTGCCACTGGGTCACGAATTCTCCTCACTTGTCCTGGCGCTTCTGCAGGTCGGCGGTCACCCCGCCAAGATCTCCGACGAGCAACGCCAGGCCATTCAGCGCATCAAAGGCCCGCGCGAGTTCGTGACCTACATGTCGCTCACGTGCCAAAACTGCCCGGAAGTCGTGCAGGCACTGAACACGATCTCCATCATCAATCCCTCGATTCGCCACACCGCAGTTGAAGGCGGCGCTTTCCAAAGCGAGGTCGAAAACCACGGAATCATGAGTGTGCCCGTCACATTCGAGGGCGACGAGATGTTTTCCTCCGGTCGCACGACACTCGACGACTTTGTTTCCATGCTGGACGAGGGCGGCGCCCAGGCCGCGGTTGACCAGATGAATCAGGAAGAACCCTACGACGTGGTGATTGTCGGCGGAGGGCCGGCCGCCTCGTCAGCTGCCATCTACACCGCTCGCAAGGGTATCCGCACCGCAATGGTGATGGATCACCGCGGTGGCCAGGTGGTGGAAACCGAAAGTATTGAAAACGCCATCTCTCAGGTGCACACAACAGGTTCTCAGCTGGCTGCCGATCTGACTGAACACATCAACCAGTACGACATCGATGTGTATGTGCCGCAGTGGGCCGATCGCCTCGAAATCGCTGCGGTCAGTGCTGATGACAACTCGCGAGACTATCCGCTGCATACCGTGATGACACGTTCAGGCGGGCACCTGCGCGCCAGGAGCGTCATCGTGGCCAGCGGTGCGACGTGGCGAACTCTGGGTGTACCCGGCGAAGAGGAATACCGCAATAAGGGCGTGTCCTTCTGCCCGCACTGCGATGGTCCACTGTTCAAGAACAAGGACGTCGTTGTGGTCGGCGGCGGAAACTCCGGTATCGAAGCGGCTATCGACCTGGCCGGCGTCGCGCGCCACGTCACCGTAGTCGAATTCCTAGATCAGCTCAAAGCTGACCGAGTGCTACTGGATGCGATGGACGCCCTCGACAATGTTGATGTCATTGTCGGAGCACGCTCCACTGAAGTGATCGGTGACGGTCAGAAAGTGACTGCCCTGGCATATGAAGATCGTGCAAGCGGCGAGACGCGCTCGGTCGACACGGACGGCATTTTTATCCAGATCGGCCTGGTTCCGAACACGCAGTGGCTTCCCGAAGAGGTGGAACTGAGCGACCGGCGTGAGGTTGTGACAGATCGCGAAGGAAAGACCAACGTGCTCGGGATTTTTGCTGCCGGTGACTGCACAGATGAACCATACAAGCAGATCGTGACGGCATTCGGCTCCGGCGCCACCGCCGCACTGAGTGCGTTCAACTACCTGATTCGCGCCCCGCACCACGACTAGGTCGCGACCAGGCGGCAGCGAAAAATGTGATCACGCTGAGCAGGAACTGAGCCAGGCGATTCGGGCTCGCCATGTTGGTGATGGGGATCCACCGCCTGCTCAGCGGATCACACATCAGGAAGGAGTGCGTCAAGGTGAGGAACGTTCGGGCCCTGGAGTATCTTGTCGCGTTGGATGAGGAGCGGAACTTCACGCGTGCTGCTCAGCGTGCTCACGTTTCGCAGCCGACGCTGTCAGCGCAGGTCAAGAAGCTGGAGGAGGAATTGGGAGCCCAGCTGGTTGAACGCGGAACGCAGCAGGTGCTGATCACCCCGGTTGGCCGTGACGTTGTCTACTATGCGCGTCGCATCCTCACTGACCTGGACCACATTGAGCAGGTCGGTCGCAGCGGATCGAATCCTCTGGCCGCCACCGTCACCATCGGCGTATTCCCGACGATTGCACCCTACCTTTTGCCGCGCTTTGCGCCCGAACTTGGGAAAGCGCTGCCAGACCTGACCGCCCATTTCGTCGAGGAAAAATCCCTCGCACTCATGGACGCGCTTGCATCCGGCAGAATTGACGCGGCTGTTCTGGCGGATACGTCTGCGGAGTCGGGCCTGACCGTGGCGCACCTTTTTGACGAGGATTTCGTGCTAGCAACCTCGAGCACGTCAGCCCTAGGCGAGCAAACCACGCCCGTTGACTTGGGCGATTTGGCCGATCATGAGGTGATTCTGCTTGAAGAAGGACACTGCATGCGTCGCAGCACGGTCAGCATCTGCGAAAAAGTCGGTGCCCGCCAGTCAGCCTTCCGCGCCACGTCGCTCGAGACGCTGCGCTACATGGTCGCAGCCGGAAGCGGAGTGACGCTGCTGCCTCGGCTGGCGACGATCCCTCCGATCGCGCAACCCGACGGTCTGGTTCTTCGCGAGTTCTGCCCGCCGCGCCCCTACCGCTCCATCAACCTGGTATGGCGTCGATCCAGCCCGCTGGACGAGCTCAACGCCACCATTGCTGACCTGATCAGCTCACTGGTCGCACCTGTCTCTCATGCAACGGAGGAGCAGTGACATCGGCCGCTCCCTCGGCGCGAGCGCTTTTTGACGCGCTGTGCAGGCGCATTGACGCCGGTCAATGGTGGCCGGCCGACACCCGCTTCGAGATCGTGGTGGGTGCCGTCCTGACGCAGAATGTGGCGTGGCGCAACGTGGAGTATTCTCTGGCAAATCTGCGCGAAGCCGGCCTGCTCGAGGTGCAGAAACTGGCGACCACTGCATCTGCCGACCTGCAACGCCTGATCCGTCCCAGCGGCTTCATGCGCGCCAAGTCCGAAACCCTCATCCGTGCAGCACGCTGGTTCCTCGACGACGCGTCCCACACCCGGTTGCCGACCGACGAACTGCGCGCGAGCCTCATCGCCTTGAAGGGGATCGGCCCTGAAACCGCCGACGACATCGTGCTGTACGGCTATGAGCGTCCCGTATTCATCTGGGACCTGTATGCGCGCCGGTTCCTGAGCGCCGCCAGGTGGGCCGTGCCTCGCAGCTACGAAGCCGCGCGTCGCACTCTTCAGCCCCTCATTGACGAGGGTGACTTCACGACACCTGAACTGGCCCACTTTCATGGGCTCATTGTTGAAGCAGGCAAGAAGGCTCGATCCTGCGGCGGATGGGAGGCGTTCTATCCCACGCTTGAGGTGTCGCAGGGCGGTTGAAGCAGCGCAGGGCATGCGTGCTCGTGCTCGGGCCGACGCGTGAGCCCTACTGGTCAGTGTCCAGGTAGGCCAGTGCCGCCACAATGTGCGCCTGCGTCATGACCTGCAATGTGGGCTGCATGGCGGGCGCAAAGAACGGCGAGTGATGAGCTGCGAGCGGCTCAGCGCTCGTGCTGGGATCCACGGTTCCCGTCACGTTCCAGTACAGGTACGGCGCATCCCAGGCGCCGGGAATGCGGGAGAAGTCCTCCGACGCTGTCACCGGATCGCCATCACCCACAACGCCGTCCTCAAAGAACGCGTCGAACGGTGTTCGGACGCGATCATGCGTGTCGCGGTCGTTGACGGTCAGAGGGAACTGGTCGTAGTACTCAGATTCAGGGGCGCGCGGGCAGCGCATCCATGTGTGCGCGTGCCAGCACGGGTTGCCCGTCACCGTTGGCAACGACGCTCACCACGCCGGTCGGGCCCACTCGGGTGGCATCAAGGCCCAGGGCGGTTACCTCGTCAATGATCGTCTGACTGGTGCGTTCTTCTTCCATCGACACTTCGGGATGGCGGTGAAGGTCAGCACGCAGGTCTTCTTGCCATTTGTGAATATCGGCGTACCGGCCGGCGATGTGCTGAACGTGAGACATATGTCCTCCTCTTTGCAGCTGGTGGCAGCGGCTCACATGCGCGGGACTCGTCGCCCGGATGCCTGCAAAGGCCTCTGAGTGCATTATCTGTCTGATCACTGAGCGTTCCAACGTATCCGGGGCAGGTGCACGCTCGAGGCGTCGTGAGATTGACACGATGGGTCCCACGTTCTAATATTCACTTTTATTAGTGGCTTTCATAAGGGAGATGGGCGAACGTCCATCGCAATAATGCCCATGAAAGACGTGGCAATGAGGCAGTGAGGACGCAGTATGAGCACTCGGCGTAGTTCAGAGCGCGGAGACCGGCGTGCCCTGGACGTAATCAACGTGCTGCGTCAAGGCGGCGCCACCCATTCCCAGCTCGCTCAAGCCTGCAGCGTGACGCGACCGACCGTGACGCCGATCCTGGAAGGCCTGGCTGCACGCGGAATGATCGTTGAGCAAAGCAGCGTCGTTGACGGTGGCAGGCCGGCACGCGTATTCACTCTGGCGCCCCACGCAGGATTCGCTGTGGGCGTGGATCTGCTTCAACGGACAATGGCCATCAGCGCGATCTCCATGTCCGGCTCCATCATCCAATCGCGTGTAGCTCAGCTGAAGGCGCAAAGCGGGCAGGAACGCTACCGCGAGGTAGAGGCGCTCATCACCCGCTTCATTGAAAAGCTGCGGCCCCAATGGGGACCCGTTCACGCCTGCGTCGTCTCCACCACCGGTGTCATTGATGCCCAGGGCACGATTGTTCGTTCAGACCTGATCCCATCGTGGGCTGGCTTTCCATTCGGTGATGCCCTGCGCCGCGATCTGGAATGCCCGGTTCGAATCGAAAATGACATCAACGCTGCGGCAATGGGTGAATTTGTGACTCGCGTCAGCGACGGAAAACTTGCCGCCGATGACGACCTGCTGTTCGTGAACTGCCAGTTGGGCATCCACACGGGGCTGATCCTCAAAGGACAACTCCACCGAGGCTGCTCATTCAATGCCGGTGAAATCACAGACGTGGTGGACGCGCCCCTCGTGGAGGAATCCGTTGCCCGCAATCAGGTCGGCACCCAGGATTCACCGCAGGACAGAGCCTCCCTCGAACGTGCCTACGCCCAATGGGGAGAACGACTGGCCGGCATAATCGGACCGCTGGGG
Organism: Pauljensenia sp. UMB10120; assembly: GCF_030212035.1. Classification (NCBI taxonomy): domain Bacteria; kingdom Bacillati; phylum Actinomycetota; class Actinomycetes; order Actinomycetales; family Actinomycetaceae; genus Pauljensenia; species Pauljensenia sp. UMB10120. The sequence continues at coordinate 123,302 of NZ_JASODH010000007.1, forward strand.
GTGGTGGTCGATCCGCGAACCATCGTCATTGCAGGCCTTCCCGCCAACTCCACGCAAGTCATGGCAGCAATCAAGAGGAAACTTGCCAGTCTGCGCCCTGAATCCGCACCTGATCTTCGAATCGAAGAATCTCCCTACGGCACGGCCTGCGCCTCAATTGGCGCCGTCGCATGGGCACTGCTGGACGCAGATCGCCACCTCTTCGGGGAAGGGTCCTCGCAGCTGCCCACGCTCCATCACCTTCACTCAATTCTGTCAGCTCAACTCAACAGGAGGCATACGACGTTGACGACTCAGCACACATCCAGTTCATCTGCGCCACTGAGAGTCGGCGTTGTGGGGATCGGGGCTCGCGCCCCTCTGGCTCTGGGAGCCGAAAATGCCAGTGTTCCGGCGCAGATCGTCGCAGCATGTGAACCGCATCCGCAGCGCCGCGAACGCGTCGAGAAACAGCTCAAGCGGGACCCGGACTCGATTGCCGTATGCGAAGCAGTCGACGAGCTCATTGAATGCGACGTTGACGTTGCATTTGTGACATCACCAGATGACACCCATGCCGACATCGCGTGTCAACTGCTCAAGGCAGGAATCGACGTGTACGTTGAAAAGCCGCTCGCCATCCACCTTGACGATGCCACACGCATCCTGGAGACGGCATATGAAACTGGATCGAAGCTGTACGTCGGTCACAATATGCGCCACATGAACGTCGTGCGCACCATGCGTGATCTGATCCGCGCGGGGCGAATCGGTGAAGTCAAGACGATCTGGTGCCGACACTTCGTGGGCGCAGGCGGCGACTTCTACTTCAAGGACTGGCACGCCACGCGTGAGCACGGCACGGGGCTGCTGCTGCAGAAAGCCGCACACGACATTGACGTGATGCACTGGCTGGCCGACTCTCACACGACAGACGTCGTCGCAATGGGCGACCTGATGGTATACGACAAGATCACCGACCGCGGCGATCATTCCAACGAGCTCATGCACGACTGGTATTCCCTCGACAATTGGCCGCCCATGACCCAAAAGGGCTTGAACGCCGTTATCGATGTCGAAGACGTGTCCATGATGCTGATGCGAATGGAATCTGGTGTCCTGGCCTCATACGAGCAATGCCACTTCTCGCCCGATTACTGGCGAAACTACACGGTGATCGGCACCGAAGGGCGTCTGGAAAACTTCGGTGACGGCGAGGGCGGGCACATCAGCTTGTGGAATAAGCGCACGATCTATAACCCTGATGGTGACGAGCAGTTCCCCATCATCGGTGATGAGAAGGGGCATGGAGACGCCGACAAGCTGATTGTTGACGAGTTCCTCCGATTCGTTGCCCACGACGCGGTGACCGACACATCGCCTTTGGGAGCATGGTACGCGGTGGCTGCCGGCATCCAGGCAACGAGTTCGTTGCGCGAGGGGAACGAGCCGCGCCACATCCCCGAACTTCCTGAACACCTTGTTGCTTATTTCAATCACAACCAGGTGAAATAACGGCTACTGAACTGAGCCGCGCTATTATCCCAAGATCGTATATAAGTAATACTCACAACTTGTAGCGTGAAGAATCGACTACGTAACCCAAGGGAGGGTGCCGATGTCTCGAGAAGGAGTCGCTTCCGTAGAAGAAGTTGCCGCTGCGGAAAAGACACGGCAACGACACAGTCCAAGCGGGCTGGTCTATCTGCTCAAACGCCTGGGATTCTATGTCGTCACTGCTTTTGTGGCAGTCGTCTTGAACTTTGCCATTCCGCGCTTCATGCCCGGCGATCCGGTGGTCACGTTGACCCGCCAGATCGAACAACAAACGGGAACCAAGCTCAGTGCAGAACAGGTTCAGTCGATGTATTCCCTCTACGGCGATCCGCAGAAGAACATCGTGGAACAGTTCCTGACCTACATCTGGGACGTCCTGCACGGCGAATTCGGTATCTCCGTCATGCGATACCCGACCAGCGTGGGAGAACTCATCAGTGGTGCGTTGCCGTGGACCGTCCTGCTGGTAGGTGTGACAACTTTACTCGCCTGGCTCGTGGGAACTGCTCTGGGAGCCATCGTCGGCTGGAACCCGGGATCGCGCCTCGACAACATCCTCACTCCCGCTTCAACGTTGTTCTCATCATTCCCAGCATTCTGGGTATCGATGGTCGTGCTGTGGGTCTTTTCTTTCCAGTTGAACTGGTTCCCTGGTGCAGGTGGATATGACCCCGATGTTCCTTTCGACATCAATAACTTCTACTTCGTTATGAGCGTGCTGCGGTATGGCGCACTGCCCGCATTCACCCTCATCCTGATCGGTTTTGCCGGATGGCTTTTCTCTATGAGAAACATGATGGTGACCACGATTTCGGAAGACTACGTCACGCTGGCAAAAGCAAAGGGATTGCCCGAGCGAACCGTGCTGTTCCGCTACGCGGCGCGTAACGCGCTCCTGCCGAATATTACGAATCTGGCCATGGCAATGGGAGGCATCGTGGGTGGTGTCGTCCTCAGTGAAATCGTCTTCACCTACCCCGGGATCGGTTACCTGCTGCTGCAGTCGATCCTCGCGAAGGATTATCCAGTCATGCAGAACATCTTCCTCATGATTGTTTTTGCCGTCCTGATCGCTAACTTCGTTGCAGATTCCCTGTACGTGGTTCTCGATCCTCGAACGAGGGAGAACTGATGCTCAAGCAATTTCTCTCAAGCCGCAAAGTACAGGTCGGAATTTCTGTCCTGATCTTCTTCCTGATCGTTGCGATTTTCGGTGAACTGTTCATTACCACAGTGATGAACCTGGACCCGGCAGCCGTCGACTACGAAAACATGGGGTCAGCGCCAAGCAGCGAACACCTTCTGGGCACGAACCTTGCCGGACAGGACGTATTTGCGCAGACGGTGAAAGGCGCGCGCGGATCGGTATTCGTCGGTTTGATTTCCGGTCTTCTGGCAACGGTGATCGCTGTCCTGGTCGGAACATGGTCGGGATACTCAGTCGGCCTGATCGACAAGGTGACGATGGCTTTCGTGAACGTGCTGATGACCCTCCCAAGCCTTGCACTGATGTTCATCATCGCCGGCTACATCAACAATGCCGGGATCGTCATGATCGCCCTAATTATCGGCTTCCTGGAGTGGCCCGGTGGTGCGCGAGTCATCCGTTCGCAAACGCTTTCTCTTCGCAACAGAGACTTCACTGCGGCTCTGCGTTCAATCGGAGAAAAGAGGTGGCGAATCGTCATGGTCGAAATCGTGCCTCACCTGGGCGGCATCATTTCGGCAATGTTCCTGCGTGCTCTGGTGGCTGGCATTTTCGCTGAATCCTCCCTCGCATTCCTAGGTATTGGAAATACAAACGGAATGTCCTGGGGTATGCAGATCGGGCAGGCACAACAGCAGGGCGCATTGCTGCGCGGCATGTGGTGGTGGTTCCTGCCACCAGGTATCTGTATCGCCCTGATCGGCTTTGCGACGGCAATGGTGAACTTCGGTCTGGATGAAATCACGAACCCCTCACTGAACGCACGATTGACGAGCATCACCCACAAGTTCAACAGGAAACGTGACCGAGAGATTCGATCCAGCGATCAGCCCGTGATGTGGAGCGCAGATACAGGGACGGTGACCTCATGACAGAGCCAGTGAAACTGCTGGAAGTTGACAGCCTGTGCGTCGACTATCTTGGTATTGACGCCGATGCGCGGGCGTGCAACGACGTCAGCTTCACGCTGCATCGAGGCGAGATCCTGGGCGTGGCTGGTGAATCAGCTTCCGGAAAATCGACGCTTCTGACAGCGATAATGAGGTTGCAGAAACCGCCCGCCGTTATCGCATCTGGCGCAATTCGCTACTATTCCCCAGACGGAAAGGTCATCGATCTGGCGCGTGCCAGTGAGGACCAGATCCGCCCCCTGAGGTGGGTTGATCTGTCAATCGTGATGCAGTCGGCGATGGCCTGCCTGAACCCGGTGATGCGTCTGGGCAAACAGTTCGATGACGTGCTGGCAGTCCATAATCCCAGGATGGATAAGAAGGCTCGCCAGGAACGCGCAGTGTCGCTGCTGGAAGATGTTGGCATTGGCCCTGACGCCATGACACGTTACCCGCATGAATTGTCCGGAGGGATGCGGCAGCGCTCACTGATCGCGCTGGCGCTGGCATGCGATCCAGAACTGATCGTGATGGATGAGCCGACCACTGCCGTCGATGTCGTCATGCAGCGCCAGATCCTCGACGAGATTCTGGCACTTCAGGAAAAGCTGGGATTCTCGGTCATTTTCGTGACGCACGACCTGTCGTTGCTCCTCGAGATCGCTGATCGCATCGCAATCATGTATGCCGGCAAGCTCATTGAAATTGCTGATGGCGAGGACCTGGCAGATGACCCGATCCACCCGTATTCGCGTGGTCTGCGGGATGCTTTCCCCTCGTTGACCCAGCCCAAGCGTAAGTTCCACGAGATTCCTGGCACCCCTCCCGACCTGTTGAATCTGCCACCAGGCTGCCCCTTTGCGCCGCGCTGTGAATTCAGAGAAGCGCGGTGCGAGGAAAAACCGCCCGCTCTGATTGAACTTGGCGGTAGGCGCTCAGTGGCCTGCCCCGTCATGGTGGAGAGGAGGAACGACCATGCCCGAAACTGAAGTGGTTCTCGCCGCTGAAGATGTGACCGTCACCTTTGAAGGCAAGGCACAATCAGGTGGACGCAGCACTGTCACTGCCTGCGATCATGTCAGCCTCGAGCTGCACAAGGGTGAAGTGGTCGCCCTCGTCGGTGAATCGGGATCTGGAAAAACGACGCTGGCGCGTGCCCTTGCCCTCCTCGGTGACATCGATTCCGGGCAGATTTTGCTGCACGGCAAGACGGTGAACCTCAGCGGGCCGAACCGCATCAAGCCTATTGAGTACTACGGGCAGGTGCAGATGATCTTCCAGGACCCGTTTGCCTCGCTCAACAACCTGAAGACGGTGCGTCACATCATCGGCAGAGCGTTGAAACTGCATGGCCGCGCCACTAGTCGGCAGGAAGTCGAGCAGCGAACACTGGAACTGCTGGAAACCGTGCATCTGACTCCTGCCTCAGAGTTCATCGACCGGTATCCCAGTTCCATGTCCGGTGGGCAGCGGCAACGCGTCTCCATCGCGCGGTCGTTGGCTGTGGAGCCGTCTGTGCTGCTGGCAGATGAACCCACGTCGATGCTGGACGTGTCGATACGAATCGGTGTGCTGAATCTGCTCGATGAGCTGCGTCATGAACGTGGCGTGTCCATCCTGTACATCACGCACGACATCGCCAGTGCGCGATACCTGTCTGACCGGATGGCCGTGATGTACCACGGGAAGCTGGTTGAAGTGGGCCAGACTGAACAGATTGTGCACGAACCTGAGCACGACTATACGCGGGTTCTGATTGGCGCTGCACCGGATCCGAGCAGGCGAGTCAAGAGAACGAAAAAACGATAAAAGAAATCCAACTACGTACCAGAAAGGTCACACAATGATGAGGAGATGGAGACGAGCACTGGCAGTCGGCCTGTTGTCAGCGGTGACGCTGACCGGCGTGGGGTGCTCCTTCGACAAGGGAGACAGGGCATCATCGAGTGCCTCCGGAGACGCATCGAGCTCCGAGGTCAAGATTGCCGGCTGGGGCGGAACCACCTGGAGTCAGAACTTCAACCTGTTCTCCCCGACAGCAACTGCGGTTACGCCGGGCACAGCGTTCTTCTATGAGCCGTTGGTTCGTCTTGATCGCACCAAGGCTGGCGAGGTTCTTCCCTTCCTTGCTGAATCATGGGAATTCAATGAGGATGGAACAGAACTGACATTCACCCTGCGTAACGATGCGACGTGGAGCGACGGTGAACCATTCACCGCGAAGGATGTGGCGTTCACCTGGCAGCTCGTGATCGACGGAAAGACCAAGGCGTACTACCCATTCAAGCAAGTCAGCGCTATCGACGACACTCATGTGAAGGTCGTGTACGACGAACCGGCGTTCGCTGACCTGGTTTCATTCGCAAAGCGCCAGATCATTCCGGAGCACGTGTGGAAAGACGAGGATCCGGCTACCTTCACCAACCCTGAGCCGATCGGGACGGGTCCCCTCGTCCTTGATTCCTTCTCGCCTCAGCAGCTGACACTGAAGATGCGCGACGACTACTGGGGTGACACATCCACTGACGTCAAGACCGTGAAGATCATGGCCATGAGTGCTGACGCCGCCAAGGACGCCCTGAAGAAGGGGACAATTGACTACGGCACGGCCGGGTGGGAAAACGCTGATGAAGAATACGTCAGCAAGGACCCCGAGCACTTCAGCTATACCTTCTACCCGGTGGGCACCAGCGACGGAATCGTCTTCAACACGATGAAAGCACCGTACGACGATCCCGCAGTCAGGCGTGCGCTGCGCGATTCGATTGACCTGGAAGCTGCCGCGAAGGCTGTCAACGTTGGATACTCAGTGCCGACGAAGGCTGGTCTTGACCCCAGCGTGTACGGAGATATCCTCGCGAGTGGTCAGGAAGCAAAGCTGGATGTCGAAGCCGCCAAGAAAGATCTGGCTGACGCCGGATGGGAGGTTGTCGACGGCAATCTGGTGAAAAACGGACAGTCCTACACGCTGCAATATGATGTCTACCAGCCCTACACCGAATGGGTGCTGACGGCGCAGATCCTAGCTGACCAGTGGAAGCAGAACCTCGGCCTGACAGTGGGAATCAACCAGCTGGCTGACCAGCCATTTTCTCAGCTGGTCGAATCGGGCGACTACGGCATGATGTCCTCGAGCCCGACGCAGGGTCTGCAGATCACGGACATCGTTACGCACTTTGACTCGGCGCGCGTCGGAACGCCTGGAGAAAAGAACGACGGCAACGAGATGTTCTTCAAGAACGAGCGTCTCGATGAGATCGGCGTCAAGCTTGGAGAATTCCCACCGGGAAGCACGGATGAGGCATTCAAGAAGCTGGCTGTCGAAGCACAGGAGATCCTGGCTGAGGAGGCCCCGTTCATCGCCACAGCAACTGCCGGCTGGAAAGCCGAGCTCAACTCGATGAGGTGGACAGGCTGGCCTGTTCAGGGAGAAACTACCTGGGTACCGAATAACACCTTGCCGGCAGACGCTATTCTCACTATTTTGAATCTGAAATCATCATGACGCGATCAACACTGGAAGTGCGGGGCGCGCAGTTCCTGCGCGGCAATGAACAGCATCTCATCATTTCCGGCGCACTGCATTATTTCCGCGTGCACCCGGATTTGTGGGAAGACCGTCTCAAGCGGCTGGCCCTGATGGGCTGCAATACCGTCGAGACATATGTGGCGTGGAACTTTCACGCCCCGGCTTCCGGGGTTGTGTCATTTGAAGGTGGCAGAGACCTCGGCCGCTTCCTCGACATTGCGGCGGAGCTTGGCCTGGACGCGATTGTGCGACCAGGGCCTTACATTTGTGCCGAATGGGAAAACGGCGGCCTGCCGTCGTGGTTGACGCACGACACATCCCTGCGGCTGCGCTGCCGCGATGAGAAGTTCCTGGCGGAAGTGTCCCGCTGGTTCGATCAGCTCATCCCGATTGTGGCGCAGCGCCAATCCAACAGGGGTGGCAACGTCGTTGCCGTCCAGGTGGAAAACGAATATGGTTCATGGGGGGATGACGCGCAATACCTCGCGATTATGCGCGATATGGTCACCGATCGTGGGATCGATGAACTCCTGGTGACGAGCGATGGTGGCGCTTCCCTGTGGCTATCTGCCGGAACCGTGGAGGGCGCGTATCCGACCGGTAACTTCGGGTCGCGAGCTGAACAGGTCCTCCCCGTGCTGTCTCAGTGGACAGACGGCGGGCCGGGGATGTGCATGGAGTTCTGGAACGGGTGGTTTGACCATTGGGGAGAACCCCACCACGACAGAGACGCCCAGGACTGTGCGAACGAACTTGATTTCATGCTCTCGCACGGCATGAGTGTCAATTTCTACATGGCGCACGGAGGCACCAACTTTGGCCTGTGGGCCGGTGCGAACCAGGCGGAGGACTACCAGCCGACCACGACCAGCTACGACTACGACGCTCCCATTGCTGAAGACGGAAGGCTCACGGCAAAATTCCACGCCTACCGACAGACGATCGCACGCTACCGGGATCTTCCCGATTACGAGGCAGAACGCGAACGCCTGGGGATCACGGAAAATCCCACAATGCAGCCGCGCCTGGATCTGCAGCTCGAGCATTCCCACAACCTGCGCACACTGCCCTTGTGGCGCAGTGAAGGTGAAGGCTGGCCGTGGGTTCCCACCTTTGAAGAAGCGGAAATCGACCTGGGATTCCAGCTGCTCAAACGCGAGATCACGGTCTTCCCCTGGTCTGACGGCGCCATTGTGCCGCTTCGGTTCATGGAGCTGCACGACAGGGCCTACGTGTGGGGTAATGGGGTCTTCCTGGGAGTTGCTGATCGCAACAATCCTGACCAGGAAATATCGCTGGAGCCTGCGCTGGGCGATGTTGCGGAGAGGCAATCGCTCGAGGGGACAACGATTGAGCTGGAAATACTCGTCGAGAACCTGGGGCGTGTGAACTTTGGCCCCCACCTGGGCGATCCTAAGGGAGTCGTTCGAGGAATCTGGTACGGGGTGCGTTTCCTGAACAATTGGCAGGTTGTCTCGCTTTCGCCAGAATCGCTCCTTGCCGCATGCGAGGAAGCGAACGGGGCGAATTCTGAGCACAGCGCTTCGGCCGGGTTGCCAGTTCTTGCCTCGGCGGCATTTGACGTCGAGGACGAGGCGGACGCCTACCTGGACGTATCGCAATGCGGTCACGGCATCGCCTGGATTGATGACTTCTGCCTGGGGCGTTTCTGGAATATCGGGCCACAGCACGCACTGTACGTCCCGTCGCCGCTGCTCAAACCCGGCAGACATCGGATCACCGTGCTGGATCTGGAATGTGAGCACCCCTCGGTCTCACTTATCGACCATCCGCTGTTCACCACGGAGGACTAGAAGCACTGGAACCGTTGGTGCGGACACATCTCAGGCCCTGGCTCGGCGCAGCCAGGGCCTGAGTGCATGGAGAGGTGCCCGCGGTGGCTCTACGATGGCAACCATGGCACACCAGATTTCGGCACCTGTTCCTGCAGGGCCTGGCGACAAAGTGGCACTGCTGTCACCTGCGTGGGCGGCACCGGCTTATTTCCCGGAGGTTCACCGCCAGGCGGTCTCGCGCATGGAAGAGCTGCTGAATGTGGAAGTGGTTGAATACCCCACCACGGCGGCAATGAATGCGTCACCAGCTGATCGCGCTAGGGACTTCAATGCCGCACTTGCTGATCCGCAGATCCGCGCCATTTTCACCACCGTGGGCGGCGACGATCAGATACGGATCACCCGGTTCCTTGACCCTGTTCTGGCCCGACGTGACCCGAAACCGGTGTTCGGATACAGTGACAACACAAATATCCTGAACTGGTTGTGGCGCAACGGAATCGCGTCATATCACGGTGGCGCCTCCATGGTGCATTTCGGAAGTGGCCCTGGTGTGGATAGCGAGCACCTGGCAACGGTGCGTGCAGCGCTTTTTGGTCAGGAAGACCTGCCCTTGCCCATGCCTGAAGACAGTGAGGACTACGGGTGGGACTGGTCGACGCCACAGGCACTGACTGAGCCTGTCCGACGAGAAAGCGCAATTCCCCTCGAGTTTATCGGCCCTGACGCACTTGTACGAGGGCGCACCTGGGGCGGCTGCATGGAAGTGATCGATCAGCTGGCGCTCGCGGACCGTCTGCCGGCGGCGCGTGAACTCGAAGGTGCGATTCTTCTGCTGGAGACATCCGAAATGCTGCCACCGCCGGATTATGTGGGACGCTGGGTGCGCGCGATGGGGGAGCGTGGGTATCTGGACGCCGCCGCAGGTCTGGTGTTCGCCCGTCCTGTGGTGCGTAATCGCGAGATGCCCGACGAGCCGGAAGCTGTGGTCACGGCTCGCCGCGAGGCCTACACCGAGTACCTTCTGTCCAACATCGTTGACTACACGCGCGACCTGCTGGTGTGTATCGGGTTGCCGTTTGGCCATACGCGACCGCAACTTGTCCTGCCCTATGGTGGTGAAATCACGCTTGACCCGTCAGCGGGCGCGGTGATTGCACATTTCGCATCCGTGTGAGTCTCCCTCGCCAAAATGCAGGTTGATGCCGCAGTCGATAGTCAGGGGAGTCACCACGTTAAGTGTTGGATTGGCAGGTTCGCCGGTGATCTGCTGAATGATGTCGCAGAGCTGCTCGGCGCTGTGCACCCCTGAGTTCAGCTGCTGACACAGAAGCCGGGTCTGGACTGCGCGGGCATGCATGAACTCCGTGGCTTCACTTCCGGGTGTGAGTGCCTGGCCAGCAGCCATCATTTTCAGGAATTCTGCTCGATTCATGTGGCTCCTCATCAAATTCCTACACCTGAAGTGATCCCCTATGCCATTGTGGTAACTATTCACAGCTGTTAGAACGAAAGAGGTCGAAAAGGTCTTCCTCGTTTCCGTCAGTTTCGTAGATTTCGATTTTTCGGTCAACGAGACGGAGATTACGGTTCAGGATTTCGATCTGGTTAGTGATTCTTTCCCTGTGCGCCCGCACTATCTTCACTAACTTATTTCTTTGATTGCCCTCGCGTTGCAGTTCAACGTAACGTCGTAGCTCTAAGACGCTCATGTCTGTGGACAACATGTGGCGGATGAAATGCACCGAGGAAACGTCTTCTTCACTGAATGTTCTGATGCCGGACGCTGAGCGACCGGGGAATATCAAGTTTTCTGATTCATAGAAACGAAGCGTTGCGGTGGTCACCCCAGTTTCCTTGGCGACTTCACCGATTCTTTTCATAGCCGACTCCTGAATCCCCTTGACTTCAAGTTCACTTGAACTTTTATGCTGAGGTTATAGACATGAAGCTGCGCAGTGCATAGCACCCGGTGACGCGGTGTGGGTGCCGGCGGGTGTAAACCACTGGCATGGCGCGACAAGTGAGCCAGCCATGGCTCACTATGCGGTCGCATTGAAAGACGTCGAGGAAAACCTGGTCATCTGGGGACGCCCTGTCACCGAAGAAGAATTCACCACTGCTAATGAACAAATAAAACCCACGAGCAAAAATGAGACGGTTATGGTTAATGGAAAGCGAAGGTAGAAAAATGATTCTTTACTTTTCATGTACTGGCCACACTGAAAGTGCAGCCGCGCGGCTTCAGGAAGTCCTCAGAGAAACGACCACACAGTTAGAGGCGGGCGAACCGTACTCGATGGAAGACATCGACTGGCAGGTCGACGACTGCCGAGCGAATAAGGAACAACGTGACCAGCTACCTCTGCCAAGTTTGAAAGATCACATCGACTTGAGTGGCGTGGACACGTTGTATCTGGGATTCCCTATTTGGTGGGGAATCCCCCCGAAAGTCATTGACACATTTCTGCAAACCCATGTCTTGTCGGGCACCAAAATCTGCTTATTCTGCTCATCAGGAAGGTCTTCTATAAATGAAGCAGAAGAATACCTGCGCACAAACTACCCAGATATCAACTGGGCAAAAGGAATCAGATACCACAGAGCGATGAGTGACACTGAGCTGAGCAACTGGGCAAACGCATAAGTGAATGGTGAGATCGTGAGCCTGAATACTGGTCTTCAGTACCTGCGCTCCTCTCGCGTGCACAATTTTGGAATCGAACGAGGTAATAACTTTAGCTCTCTTCACAGAACTGTGTGGTAAAGATAAGGAGTGGCTTATCTACAGGCAGTTCAAGGCGATATCACCACTCAGGCTGTCGATGCTATCGTCAATCCCGCCAACACTCGGATGCGTGGCGGCGGCGGTGTTGATGGTGCGATTCACCGAGCCGCAGGCGGTCGCCTGTTGGACGAGTGCATATCCCGTTTTCCTGATGGGCTGAAAACTGGTGAAGCTGGTTGGACGCATGGTTTTAATCTGCCCGCGCAATTCGTTATCCATACGCCCGGGCCGGTATATCGTGGCAAGAAAACTGATCGCAGTTTGCTGGAATCGAGTTACCGGAATTGTCTAGCTGTGGCCGATGAACTTGGCGTCGATTCCATCGCTTTTCCACTGATTAGCACTGGCACTTATGGCTATCCGATTGATGAGGCGATCGATGTAGCGCTAGAAATTCTCGCCACCACACCGACTGGCGTCTCGCACATCAGATTTGTCACTTTAGATGCCAAAATCCAAAAGGAACTGAAGGCTCGCTTCTCTTATTTTACTTGGCTGCGTCTGCTCCAAGGAGTTGGTACTCTTCATCAGCGTGGCTATGAAGGAGTACGCATCCGACCTGGGATGAGTCCCTCTGGAATGTTCTGGCGCGTTCAAATTGCGTCATCAGAAGACTTTGAACCGGTTCATTGGAAAGGAGCCACAGACTTCGTTCCTAAAGGTGATGCTAACCAGGTGAAATACACTACGGCAAAGGGTACCGAGGTTGGCACAGGCTATGTCACGAGTGCAACAAGCCCTGATGAGGCCGCCGATATTGTTCTCCAACAGGTGCCAACCCTCGCCAAGGAATACAGCGACCCCGAGTACGTTGTGTGGTTTCAGGCATTATTAGCAGTCGTTGAAGGGCTGAAATCTGCCCCCATCCTCTACTCCGATTACTACTACGAAGGCGGACCACTGTGGATAGGAGGCAAAGTTCACTTTCCCTCCCAGCCGACACCGCTCCACCTCAGAAGTTGATATACAGTTCGTTATCCCCGAGGCAAACTAATTCAAGGAGATGACATCGTGACTAAAGATGTACCCCTGCGAAAGGGCGGCCTAGTTCTTTGAGGCACCGCCAGGTGTCGCGGTACATCTCATCAGCACCCAAAGGGTTACCGTCGTGCTGCACCGGCGTCAGGTAGCTACTCGGCTCAGGTATGTCCGTGTCTGCAAGGTCGCCGTCGGGTTCGAGGTTAACAGGGTGTAGCGGGGTCAAGTTTAGAATACGCGCGTCTTTGCCCTGCGTGATTTTCTCCGCACCAGCGTCGGTTTCGGTCCAGACCCAGCCCGCCGACCGTCACGATTCGTCTTATCTTTCGCCGTCGATTCTCACCACCTTTCCGCAGTTCAGGGCAGGTTAAACACCTCGGACTGTACGGTAAAGAGGGTGATCCCCTGTTTGATTCGAAGTTCTTGCGCGCGAGAGGCCTGGCCCGTTGTGCATCACCTCAGGTCGCAGTGATTTCATATCCTCTAGTCCTCTTAGAGTTCGTCCCGGCGAGGCGAACGCGCCGTCCGCCACCGGTCACCATCTAACGCGGAGATACGGGAGTGCAGGGCTTGCATAAAGCCATCAGATTATTGAAGTCACGTGCTCCGTTTCGAGAGAGGCAGGATGTGGTGGACTTCTTGGGTCGGGTGAGCCTGCCCTCACACTGCCACTGTTCACACAAGAGATGCGTTGCGACGTACCTAGCACGCACCCGTCGCTACGCGGGGCCATACCCGGCAGCGATGGTGGGGTGACGGCAGGTGGTTGATGAACTCGTCAACAGGTATGAGGCTACGAGGGAGAGGTGGGAGAAGGTGATGCACACCGACCTTACCGACTACGAGGACTAGGCAACTATTGCGCGAAAGTCGAACCTGAGCAAGACTACCCTGCTACCCCTTCCGACAAAATCCCACCTGCGAACCGAATACCACCCCAACAACGCCGCGTCGCGATCCACCCCAAAACCGAGCTGACCTCGATTTTCCCTAAATAGCAAGCCAAAACGGCGTAAAAAATCCCTGCTGAAATTGTATTAACTTCAGCAGGGATGCTGTGAGGACCCTGCTGAGCCATCACGTCAGGCGCAGGCCTGTGACACAGGTAGCACCGTCGTCGGTGGTGGAAAACTCCGTGGTGCCGGTACGCCCCTGGTAGCTGACCTCAATCAGGCCGGTGACATCATCGGGAAGCCAGAAGCCAATAAACCCGTTGTCGAAGGTGGTTGTCGCCTCGTCCACCAGCACCTCACCGGTCGCCTCATCGGTGATCGTGACCTGGATATCCTCATTGCTGAGTTCCCCCTGGCAGGTCGTGAGGCTGTGGTAGAAGCAGTCGTGGGTGGATGTGAGATAGGGTGCGATCGAGACATACGTCTGATTGTCGGGAAGATCGACCACGACATCCTGGTCACCGCTCGAGAGCAGCAGTTCATCGGCACGCACTGAGGCGATCAGATCCGTGGGACGCTCAGTGACCTTCTGCCGGTCGAGGTGATCAATGATCTCCACCGCGTCCATGTCGGCCAGGCCATGGGTAGTCAGGAATGTATCTTGGGACACCGTCCCGTCGGCCGTGGGTTCCGGGTCGGCGGCCGAACACCCCGTGAGGGCGAGGGCAAGGGCGGCGGCTGCGATCGCTGCTCGTTTCACGTCAATCTCCTTAGCTCGTGGTAAGACTGTGAGAAGACACCGCCTCAAGGTCGGTGCCATATCTTTATCTTGCACGGGTGCCTGACGGACTAGAAATTAAAAACCGGCTCACAGCCTTATAACAGGGCGAAAAGGGGGGTGAGTTATGTGGCCTGGGTCACCACCGGGACACCACTCCACAGCCGTGGGCGATGTCCTTCTACCCGCCCCGGGTATGCGGTACAGGCAGTGAAATCCCTGGTGGCGCCTGCTGAACCGACCAGGGGAGGCGATGCCGCCGGCCCGGGGTGGGGCACAGGGGTGACGGCGGTCGAAGGGTGATGTTTGAAGATTTGATGAAGATTTCCCCGCCGGGCACTGAGCGAGGGTGGTATTCCCCCATGGCCGGAGCGATACTGGGGTCTATGGCTGAACACACACCGACCACCGCCACGCCCCCGGGGCGGGTGCTGGTCGTCGATGATGAACAACCCCTGGCTCAGATGGTGGCCTCCTACCTCATCCGGGCAGGCTTCGATACCCGTCAGGCGCACACCGGCACCCAGGCCGTGGACGAGGCCCGTCGCTTTTCCCCCGATGTTGTGGTGCTGGATCTGGGGCTGCCCGAACTCGACGGCCTAGAGGTGTGCCGACGGATCCGCACCTTCTCGGACTGCTACATCCTCATGCTCACCGCGCGTGGCAGCGAGGACGACAAGATTAGCGGTTTGACCCTGGGGGCGGATGACTACATCACCAAACCTTTTAGCATCCGGGAACTGGTGACTCGGGTGCATGCGGTGCTGCGCCGCCCGCGCACCAGCACCACCCCACCGCAGGTGACCACCCCCCTGATCGTTGGTGACCTCATCCTTGACCCCGTCGCCCATCAGGTGCGGGTGGGGGAGACGACCGTGGAGCTCACCCGCACGGAGTTCGAGCTGCTGGTTGCCCTGGCCCTGCGCCGCGGCCAGGCGCTGACCCGCCACCACCTGGTCACCGAGGTCTGGGACACCACCTGGGTCGGTGATGAACGCATCGTCGATGTCCACATCGGCAACTTGCGTCGCAAGCTCGGCACCGACACCCGGGGCCGGGGGTTTATCGACACCGTGCGTGGCGTGGGCTACCGGGTGGGGCAGCCATGAATCACAGACCCGGCCTGACCTTCCGCTTCCTGGCCGCCCAGGTGTTGGTCGTGGTGATTAGCCTGCTGGTGGCCGCGGCCGTGGCCACGATGGTGGGCCCGACCCTGTTCCATGATCATATGTTGATGGCCGGCCGGGAGGACCCCTCGCTGGAGCTGTTCCATACCGAGCAGGCCTACCGGGACGCCAACCTGATCACCCTGGCCGTCGCGCTGCCCACTGCCTTGATCAGCGCCCTACTGGCCAGCCTGTGGTTATCGCGTCGTCTGCGCACTCCCCTGCAGGATCTCACCCGCGCCGCTACCAGCCTGGCGGCCGGTAACTCCCGTATCCGCGTGCCCGCCGGAGAAGCAGGCCCCGAGGTCGCCACCCTGGCGCATGCCTTCAACACCATGGCCGACCGGCTGGAACACACCGAACAGGTCCGCCGCCAGATGCTCTCTGATCTGGCCCACGAAATGGGCACCCCCTTATCGGTGCTCACGGTCTACCTCGATGGTCTCCAGGACGGGGTCGTGGACTGGAATAATGCCAACCACACGATCATGGCTGACCAACTCACCCGCCTGACCCGGTTGATGGAAGACATTGACGATGTCTCCCGGGCCCAGGAACACCGGATCGATTTGGACCTGGCAGAGGAAGGGCTCGGGGATCTGCTCCATACCGCCGCTACTGCCGCGGGGGAAGCTTATGCTGACAAAGGCGTCGATTTACAGGTCGAGACCATTACGGACACCGCCCGGGTGCTCGTGGACCGGCAACGCTTCGGCCAGGTGATGAGCAATCTCCTGTCGAACGCACTACGGCACACCCCGGCCGGCGGGCAGGTCCGGATCAGCGTCCACCGACAGGGGGCATCCACCGCGCTCATCCACGTCGCCGATGACGGCGAGGGCATCCCACCTGACCAGCTCGGACACATCTTCGAACGCTTCTACCGGGGGGATGCCGCCCGCAGCCGGGACAACGGCGGGTCCGGTATCGGTCTGACCATCTCCAAGGCATTGATCGAGGCCCACGGCGGCACTCTCACCGCCACCTCCCCCGGACCCGGTCGCGGAGCGGTGTTCGCCCTCCGCCTCCCGCTGTCTCCTCCCGACAGTGAGGAGGCTGCTCGGTGACCACACCCTGCCCCGCGTGAGGGCCGTGCCCTCCACCCCTTGACAATATACCCCAGGGGGGTATATATAAGAGAAAAAGTACCACCGCATCCCACTGACTCGTAGGAGATTTCCCATGATCACCTCCCCGCCCCGCCTCTTGCCGATGGCCTCCCACGGCTGCAGCTGTTGCGGACCTGCCTCGCGTGCCGACACCGCCTCTATCCCTGCCACCAGCGACTCGTCAGCAGGGGGGTCTACCCCTAGCTACCAGGTCACCGGCCTGACCTGCGGGCACTGCGCGAAAAGCGTGACTCAGGCCCTTCAGGCCCTCCCCCAGGTCGACGACGTCCAGATTGATCTCGCTGCTGGTGGAGTTTCCACCGTCACGGTCACCGGTGTCGTACCTCCGGAGATGGTTCGCCGGGCCATCGAGGAGGCCGGCTACACCGTCTTATCCTGATTAGTTTTACCCATCATCTCGACCCCGACCGGGTTGAGCGAAAGGAACGTCATGAGCACTCCCCACCATTCCGGTGATCACCATGGTGATCACCCCGCTCCGGAAACAGACCACACTTACCACCCGGATCATGCCAGCCACGAACACCACGCAGATGCCGATACCCACGGCCAGGCGATGCCCCACGATCACCCGCATTCCGCCCTGGACGAAGACCACCACGTTCATGGTCACGGCGAACACGCCGGACACAGCACCGCAATGTTTCGGGACCGCTTCTGGTGGTCGCTGATTTTGTCCATTCCCATCGTTATTTTCAGCCCCATGGTCGCCCACCTGCTCGGCTACCACCTCCCGGCATTCCCTGGATCCACCTGGATCCCGCCGGTGCTGGGCACGATCATCTTCGTCTACGGCGGAACGCCTTTCCTCAAGGGCGGATGGAAAGAACTGAAATCCCGCCAACCCGGGATGATGCTCCTGATCGCCATGGCCATCACCGTGGCGTTTGTCGCCTCCTGGGTCACCACTCTGGGGCTGGGCGGTTTTGACCTGGACTTCTGGTGGGAGCTGGCCCTGCTGGTGACCATCATGCTGCTGGGCCACTGGCTGGAGATGCGCGCTCTCGGGGCCGCGTCCTCCGCGCTTGACGCGCTGGCTGCCCTGCTGCCGGATGAGGCCGAGAAAGTCATCGACGGGACCACCCGCACCGTGGCCATCTCCGAGCTGGTCGTCGACGACGTCGTGCTGGTGAGGGCCGGTGCCCGGGTGCCGGCCGACGGAACCATCCTCGACGGAGCCGCCGAATTCGATGAGGCGATGATCACCGGCGAATCCCGTCCCGTCTTCCGCGACACCGGTGACAAGGTGGTCGCCGGTACCGTGGCCACCGACAACACCGTCCGCATCCGGGTGGAGGCTACCGGCGGGGACACCGCCCTGGCCGGGATCCAACGCATGGTTGCCGACGCCCAGGAGTCCTCCTCCCGGGCCCAGGCCCTGGCGGATCGGGCGGCGGCGTTGTTGTTCTGGTTCGCGCTGATCTCCGCTCTGATTACCGCGGTGGTGTGGACCATCATCGGCAGCCCGGACGATGCCGTGGTGCGCACGGTCACGGTGCTGGTCATCGCCTGCCCGCATGCCCTGGGCCTGGCGATTCCGCTGGTCATTGCGATCTCCAGCGAGCGGGCCGCGAAATCCGGGGTGCTCATCAAGGACCGGATGGCGCTCGAGCGGATGCGCACCATCGACGTGGTGCTCTTCGACAAAACCGGCACCCTGACCGAGGGTGCGCACGCGGTCACCGGTGTCGCGGCAGCTGTCGGCGTCACCGAGGGCGAGCTGCTGGCCCTGGCCGCCGCCGCGGAGGCCGACAGCGAGCACCCCGTGGCCCGCGCCATCGTGGCGGCCGCGGCCGCCCATCCCGAGGCCTCCCGTCGACAAATCCGTGCAACTGGTTTCAGCGCTGCCTCCGGCCGGGGGGTCCGGGCCACTGTCGATGGCGCTGAGATCCTCGTGGGCGGGCCGAACATGCTGCGCGAGTTCAACCTCACCACTCCAGCCGAGCTCACCGACACCACCAGCGCCTGGACCGGGCGTGGGGCCGGTGTGCTCCATATTGTCCGCGACGGTCAGATCATCGGTGCGGTGGCCGTCGAGGACAAGATCCGCCCCGAATCCCGCGCCGCCGTGAAAGCCCTGCAGGACCGCGGGGTGAAGGTCGCGATGATCACCGGCGACGCCCAGCAGGTGGCCCACGCTGTCGGTCAGGACTTAGGCATTGATGAGGTCTTCGCCGAGGTCCTGCCCCAGGACAAGGACACCAAGGTCACCCAGTTACAGGAGCGTGGCCTGAGCGTGGCCATGGTCGGTGACGGTGTCAATGATGCCCCCGCTCTGACCCGCGCGGAGGTCGGTATCGCCATCGGTGCCGGCACGGATGTGGCCATGGAATCTGCCGGGGTGATCCTAGCCAGTGATGACCCGCGGGCAGTGCTGTCGATGATTGAGCTGTCCCAGGCCAGCTACCGCAAGATGATCCAGAACCTGATCTGGGCCTCTGGCTACAACATCCTCGCCGTGCCGCTGGCCGCCGGAGTACTCGCCTCGATCGGGTTCGTGCTGTCCCCGGCCGTGGGCGCGATCTTGATGTCTGCCTCGACCATCGTGGTGGCTCTGAACGCTCAGCTGTTGCGCCGCATTGATCTGGATCCGGCTCATCTGGCTCCGACCGAGTCGAAGGAGGAACGCACCACGCCTACTCCGGCATCCACCGCCGTCCACTGATCCGCCACTTCTCTCCACTGCCCCCATATGACCCTGAAAGGCTGGTGCTGTTGCAAAGTTGTGGCAGTAGGAAGAGCGACGTGAACTAATCACAGCCATGGGTATCTTCTCCGGTCGTAATTTTTTCCCCCCCGTGACATCATTCTGTGGGCAGTGCGGTGGTACTGCCGCTACGGGGTGAGCTACCGCGATCTGGAGGAAATGATGACCGAGCGGGGCGTGCCAGTCGATCACACCACGATCTACCGCTGGGTCCAGAAATACGCCCCTGAGCTGGACAAGCAAACACGGTGGTACCGACAGTTACCTGACTGGCAGGCCAGTTCCTGGCGGGTGGATGAGACCTATATCCGGGTCGGCGGCAGGTGGTGCTACCTCTATCGGGCGATCACCGCCGGTGGCCAGACCCTGGACTTTTACCTCTCTCCGAAGCGGAACGTGGCCGCAGCGAAGCGTTTCCTGACCAAGGCCCTCAGATCCAATGCGTCAGCCGGGTATCCCAGAGTGATCAACACCGATAAAGCACCCTCCCTAGCCAGGGCAATCGCCGAGTTGAAGTCAGAGGGAATCTGCCCGCCAACAGTGGAACACCGGCAGGTGAAATACCTCAACAACATCCTAGAAGGCGACCATGGTCGTCTGAAGCGGATCCTCGGGCCGAAAGGCGCGTTTAAGAACCGGACATTTGCATATCGGACGTTGAAAGGGATGGAGGCGATGCGCTCATTGCGGAAAGGGCAAGGCACAATGTTTGCCTACGGGCAACCGAACCCGGACGCGGTGATCGTCAACCGGGTCTTCGAGACGGCCTAACAACGCCCACACGCAGCGGCGATCAGGGAATGAGAAACTGAGTCTTCGCTGCTCTCCGCCCAATTTTGCAACAGCACCCGATGAACTCCATTGAGTCGTTTAACAATGAACTGCGTAAAGCTACTCGCAATAGAGTGCAGTTCACTAACGATGAATCAGCACTGAAGACGCTGCGGCTGATGATCTGCAACATTGAAGACAAACGAGCTGCAAAGAGGGCAAAGCAGGGCAAACGAGTCTCAGCGACAGCCGGCAGACTCATGGAATAAGCCCGAGTTTCCGGCTGGAAACAAGCCATCAACCAAACGGCCGTGGCCTACCCCGACCGCTTCGACAAATACCTATAACCTAACCCCACACACAAACAACTTAACACGCTCTGGTGGAACGAGACTAGGCTCCACCAAAGCTTGGGATACCGAACCCCGGCCGAGGTGGAAACCGAATTTTGGAAGCAGCACCCGCCACAGGAAATAATAGAAATCAAGGCAAATGCCTAGGAACAAAACTCGGGGCACTTCAGTGGTATCCACAGAAATCCACGTTGGTTGCAGTGTTCGATAGCATTTAGGCGGGCATGTCGGTATGGGCCTCTTGGCTTAAGGCCATGGGCTTTTTAGAAAATCTCCTCAACCGCTACACCCCACGCATGCCGGGCAAATGAAATCATAAGTACACATAATCGGCTGCCATCAGGGATGACACGATTAAGGCAGGTGTAAGCATGGAGCACGCAGATAAAAGTGACGAATATGTCTCCACGGAAGACATTGTTGATGAGGAGTTCAAACCTTCTGAAGAGGAGACGAACTACGTCAAGCGGGAAGTCGCTCGCATGCGAGAGTTCGTATCAGGTCTCTCGCTTGATGATCTGAAGAGTGGAGACTGGTTCGCTAAGCTCCTAGCGTTCTCTATGAATCAATATGTGACACAAGTCGATGCGGATTATTTCAAAGAAAAGTATCCGAACCTCCCACCCGATGCTGTCGTAGATGCCCGAATCAAGATGGCAGCAAACTATGCAGCCATCGAGGGTGCACTCAGCTCAGCGGCTTATACCGGTGCTGTTGCTGCCACGATTGGCTCTGGTGGTGGATCTTCCCCACTGACGCTGCCTGCAGGCGGCGCGAGTTTTATCGTCGACATGAGCTACACGTCATACTTGCAGCTACGCGTGGCCTATGACATCTCAGTTCTCTACGGCCTCCCGCTAAATCTCCATGACCCAGACGACACATGGAAACTAGTCAAGCTGGCATTTGGTATCAAAGCAGGTGAAGCAGCAGGTGGAGCCGTCATGAAGGGATTACCCGATTTCATCCGTCCGACCATAAAGAAGTTTTTCAGCGGCTCCACTCTTGAAGCGGTTAAGAGATTTCCGGTTGTTGGAAAACACCTTCTGCAACGCAACATCATCAAGTTCTCCATCCCGGGCATAACTATTCCCGTGACAACCGCTGTAAACCGATGGACTACAAAAGCAGCAGGCACGCGCACCAAAAGCCTGATTCGAAGACAAGCCCAAATTATTGAAGCCGCCCAACGCATCGTTGCCCAAACAGACAACATTGAGGTAGTTCTGGCTACACTGTGGTGGATCATCAACATAGACGAGGACGTCAAAGATGAAGAACGTCTACTCCTGCATTACCTTACCGTCTCTGCTGAACAAAACACCGATAATGGCGAGGAATACCTGCGCTACATCGATTCATTCAAGAATCAGATCGAGGTAGATGAAGATGATTTGTGGTCACGAATCAAGGGTATTTCCCAAGAAGATGCGCCAAGCCTCTACCGGGCTGCGGTCATCGCATCCGCAGTAGACGGCAAAATTAGTAAACAGGAACTCAAGCTCTTGGAGCTACTCGCTGATCGTCTTGGCATTCCCCATAATGCGCAATTGATCGACGAGATTAAGCGCCAATGGAAATAACGCCATACAACCACGCCATCCAAGGAAGATTTAGTAAGAATCAAACCTAACTAGACTTCAAAAAACAAGTAGCCCACGCTCGTCATAAACACTGCCACCTATTTGACCGCTTCCTTTTCGGATGGCCCGGTCTAGAGCCATGATGGTGGCGACGACTCCATCGATCTTCTCGGTGGATTTTTGTTTGTCGGGTTTGATGTTTCCTGCTGGGTCGGTGCGTACGTGAATGTTATCTACCATCCAGGCCAGCACCGGGTGTCCGCCATGGGCGAGTTTGCCCTCCAACGCCAGCTTCATCAGTTCCTTGGATGGTGGGGACATGTCTTTGAAGCCTTGCCCGAAAGGCACCACCGTGAAACCAGCATCCTCAAGGTTTTGGCTCATTTGGACCGCACCCCACCGGTCGAAAGCGATTTCTCGGATATTAGACCGGGTGCCAAGATCCTCAATGAACTTCTCGATATACCCGTAGTGCACCACGTTGCCCTCGGTCGTCTCCAGGAATCCTTGACTGTTCCACAGGTCGTAGGGGATGTGATCGCGGGCGACCCTCAGTTTCAGGTTGTCTTCGGGAATCCAAAACCAGGGCGCGACCGTGTATTTGTCATCGTCATCCGTGGGTGGGAATACGAGAACGAAAGCAGTGATATCGGTGGTGGATGCCAGGTCGAGCCGGGTTAATACCCAAAACCTACGTTGACAAGCCAAAACGCCCCTCCGCGCAACATAAAAACAGGACGCTCACTTTGTATCAAAATGAGCGTCCTAATGGTGGAGCTAGGGGGATTCGAACCCCCGACCTTCTCATTGCGAACGAGACGCGCTACCAACTGCGCCATAGCCCCAAGGCTCAAGTATCGTACCACCCTGGCAGCACGAAATGCACACTGGGGACTGTGAAGCGCACCGCCATCATTTACGAGTATTGATGCGCGCTTACATGCATGCACACTGCCAGCGCGGATCAACACTAAGGCGTACAAAAATTGATCTGAGTAATTCAGTGCTTGGTGCGCCACACTTTTAGGGGATCAGCGATGGTGGAGCGCACTCAACCGGGCACCAAAAAACCAGAATTAATGATGATAAAAACCGGATTAAAACAGTATTCCACCTGCTGTTTGGCGACATTGTGCCGAAAAATCAAACGGTGAGGGAGCTCACCGCAAATCAGTTTGACGATCGCCCCGATTGTTCGTAGAGTATTTTCTTGTCGCCCGGGCGGTGCTGATTGTTTGTGGTTGGTGTTGTTTGTGGTGGTTG
>NZ_JASODH010000008.1:0-121800 GCF_030212035.1 Pauljensenia sp. UMB10120
AACCGGCGACGGCTGATCGTCCTGATCGCGGGCGTGCTGCTGGGTGTCGTGATCTGGCTGGCAGGCGTGTACCCCGCGTCATGGCGCATCTTCTGCACGCAGGCCGGTGTCGTGATCGGCGCGGCTAGTGCAGCGTTCACGGTACTCAAGCAGGTTGGTGTGATCGACTGGGTGGGACGTGTCACGCCTGGCGGGGAACCCTACCAGCCCAAGCACCTCGCCAAAGACGAGGACGGGGGTCGCGTATGAGTGGAAGCGTCACGCCAGACACCATAGCCGTCGCACTCAGCGCGCCCGAAGTCGGCGCAGGGCTGATCGCCCTCATCGTCGCCCTCCTCGGTGGCATCACCGCCATCGTGCGTGTCATCACCAAGAAATTTGAGGACCGTCTCACCGGCATCGCGAGAACGGCAGACGCGACTCACGACCAGGTAGCGAATAATCACGACATGAATCTCAGGGACGATTTGGACCGTATTAGCGCCGACTTTCAGTCTTTTTCTGCTCAGGTCATGCAGCAGCTCAGCGAGATCAAAGCGTCGCTGTCTGATCAGGATCGACGGGCGCGGGAGGCTCAGCACGAGCAGCACCAGCGTGACGCGCAAAGCGAAGAACGCGTCCTCGGCATCCGGCAAGACCTCCGGGCTGCCACTGAGAACGCTGTCCGTGAGCGCGAACTCCTGCACTCTCGCGTGAATGAGACGAAGCAGGAAGTCAGAGACCTCGCCAGTGATACGAAGAAACGGTTTACCGAGGTTGATGAGACGGTGCGGAAACTGCACCCCGACATGAACAAGTAACACACGGCACGCACGTAGAGTAGCGCCACCCACCGGGGAATGTCATCCCGTGGGTGGCGCTCTTCTTTTTTATGTGTCTTAGTGCAGGTCGGTTCGCGCTCCACGCCCTGGACGCTTCGCCTGCGGTGTGCGGTCCGATAGACTGGCCCTGCGGTGGGGATCGAAATTGGTTCTGACATTTTCGATCCCCACCGGGTTAATTAATCATCAGTGTCATCCTTTAGGAGGCGTGCCCCCTTTTTTGTGCGCGCTGTTTCACACAATGATGTGGGTGTTCATCATGGTGGTAAGTGCTTGGTCGCGTTCTGCGGTCGCGTGCTGGTATCGGAGCGCTACTTCCACGTCACTATGCCCGCCACGGTGCAGGAGTTCAGCGAGCGTTGCGCCTTGTTGCGCGTAAATGGTCAGTCCCGTGTGGCGCAGGTCGTGAAACTTGAACCACTGGATTCCAGCGGCTTTACGCGCGCGGTTCCACGCTGCCCTGAGCGTGTTCGGATGCACCGGCATCGACTGGTCGCCCTCACGGTGAAACACCAGCTGGTCCCCGCTCCACGCGTCCAGATGCTCCCGAATCGCAGGCACGAGCGACGAGGGGATCGAAATGGCGCGCCTGCCGGTCTCGCTCTTCGGCGGCACCACCACAGGGCCCCTGCCAGCCAGATACTGCACCTGTCGTTCGACACGCACCACAGGCATATCGGTCAGCGTGAAATCCGCGCGCCTCAGCCCAATGATCTCACCCTCCCGTAGTGCGCACCACGCAGCCAGCAGGACAGTCAGCCTCAGGCTTGGTGGCATCGCGTCAGCGCACGCCAGCACCTCTGCTGGTGTTGCCACTTGACGCTGTGGGTCTGCGACTGGCTTGTGCTGCTGCCCGCCCTGCACGCGGCATGGCGATTGTGTGAGCTTCCCGGCCTTGACTGCTGCACCGAGGCATGAGGATAACGTCATGTACAAGGGGCGCGTCACGCCCTGGCCGCGCTCCTTCATGCTCTGGTTGTACCAGTCCTGCACGTCGCTGGGTGTAATGAGCACTATGGGAGTACTCCCGAACACTTCCCTGAGTTGGCGCACGCGGTACCGGTATGTCTGGATCGTCTTCTCAGCCCTACCTATACTCTCCAGCGACGCGAGCCAGCGCTCCGACCAGTCGGTGAACGTCAACGCTGCGGCCTGCTCAGCCTCCAGCCGTGACACGCGTTCCTGCTTCTGCTCTTCCTCGCTCTGCCACGTGCCGGTAGCAATACTGGCCTGCACTGTGGCGAGCCACTGCTCAGCCTGACGCTTGCGCTCAAAAGTGATCGGCGCGTTGTGCCGCTCACCATCAGGGCCACGGTAGGAGGCTTGGAACCTGCCGGACGGTAGTTTGCGGATGTTTCCAAATCCTCGGCGCTTGCCCACGGCCCTCTCCTCACTGTTGCACGAAGTCTGGCGTGCAACTTGTCGTGCAACCCACGTGCAACACGAAACCAATAAAAACCACTATAAACCACAAACAAACACGCAACTACGGATAGGGAGTATTCCGCACTATTGCAACAAAAAACCCCGCCACCTCAACGAGGCAGCGGGGCAAAAGTGGAGATGGGGGGAATCGAACCCCCGTCCGACAGCCGCCCCCGAGGTCTTCTCCGGGTGCAGTTTGCCAAAAGATTTTCGACCCGCCTCTACTGACAAACCAGATGAGGCAAGCTTAGTCAGCTAAGTGTTGACGACCGCCCACTGACAAGGCGCCCATCCAGTGGCTCCCTAAACGACGCCAGGATCCGGGCTGGGAGCATCACCCGGGCTGACGGACTAAAGGCTCTCAAGCCGCAATATCAGGCGGCGAGAACGTAGTCGGTGCGATTCTGTTCGGCACCTATTGGTTTGCACGCATCGTTGACGAGATGAGCATGCGTCCTCGACCCGCTTCCCCTCGATTGACGACCACCGTCGAAACCGATCATCCCCTATGTAATTCACAAACCCGTCGCTGCGCCACTTTCGCAGCGTCACCAGCGCCGGACATCAAAGTATAGCGAGCAGTCGGTACACTTTCAATAGCCAGTTGAAGCCAGCAAGGCCGGCCACCCTCGTCAGTGACGAGCCTGCTTCACGTAGCGCCGCATCGCACGCTCAGCTTCACGCTTATCCTGAGCCTCGCGCAACGCCTGACGCTTGTCCCACTCCTGCTTGCCCTGGGCAAGCGCAATCTCAACCTTGACGCGCCCGCGCACAAAATACAGTTCCAACGGCACAATCGTCATACCTTTGGCCTGGCTGCGCTGTTCCAGACGTGCAATCTCATCACGATGCAGCAGGAGCTTGCGCTTACGGGTCGGCGTGTGATTGTTCCAGGAACCCTGCGAATACATGGGAATATTCGCCTGATAGAGCCACGCTTCCCCATCGCGCGCTTCCACCCACGCATCAACCAACGACGCGCGTCCCATCCGCAGCGCCTTGACCTCGGTCCCGGACAGGACAAGACCGGCCTCAAACGACTCATCTATCGAATAGTCATGCAGCGCCTTCTTGTTGCGTGCAATCATCTTCTTCGCGTCAGAATCTTCCTTGCGCTTCTGCGCCTCGCTCAGTTTCGGTTTCTTCCAGTCCTTCGGCATGTCCCCTCCTCCCAGGATTGACGAGGGTACCCTCCAGCACCGCTCACTCAGCAGCCACCCATTCTACAGGAAATCGGTCGGATCAACGTCCACACCGTCCTGCATCAACGACAGGTGCAGGTGACATCCGGTCGCATACCCCGTCGCACCGGTATATCCCACAACGGTCGAACGGTCCACGTGAGCACCCACCGGCACAGCGAAACTCGACAGGTGCACGTGCGCAGAAACCCACGAATGACCGTTAATCATGCCGTGGTTGATGTACAGCACGTTGCCACCGGCCGTCTCCTGCTGAGCAGCCACCACCGTCCCCGGAGCAATCGGATACTGGGGAGAACCACACGGAGCAGCAAAGTCAGTTCCGTTGTGATACCTGTCCACACCCAGAATCGGGTGGTGACGCCACCCAAAGGGAGAAGTGATCTGCAGCGGAATATGCAGCGGAGAGGTGAATATGGATCCAGCAGGTGCGAAGTTACCTGACGTGGCTGCCTGCTGAGCTGCTGCGGCGCGGTTAGCGGCATCGATCTCAGCAAGTTTGGCACTCATCGCGTCAAATTCTTCCTGCCACTTGGTCAACTGGCTCTGAGCCGTCTTCTTCTGGCTCTCCCATTCTTTCTTCTTCTGATCGCGATCCGACTTCATCGCCGTCAATTCGCTCAGATGCTTATCGGCTTCTTCCTTGGAGGTGCGCGCCTGCTCGGATGCCTGGCGTGCTGTCTGTTCAAGGTTTGCGATCCGCTCCGTGACAGCTTCCTGACGCTGCGCCTGGTTTTCCTGGCGAGCCTTCAACGCCAGAGCCTCATTGAGCGCACGGGTGTGCGAACGCATCAATGTGTCAGCTGCAGCTGCACGATCCCCGATTTCTCCCGTCCCCTGCGAGGTCAGAGCCAGCAGTTCAGGGCTGGAGATGTCGCCGCGATACATTTCACGGGCGAGGGCACCGATCGCCTGGTTGGCTTCGTCTTGCTGCTTTTCAGCTTCATCAATTTCCCGAGCGATACGGCTCTGCTCAGCTTCAGCACTGTCGAGCTGGTCAAGCGCCAACTGGTGCTGGCGGTCAGCCGCCTCGAACGCCTGCTGCGCTGACTTCAACTGAGCTTCAGCCCCCGGGATCTGACCGTTGAGACGTTCCAGATCCACATACACCTGCGCCAGTGACGAATCAATTCCCTCAAGCTGACTGGTCAGCTCATCAATATGCTGAGCCGAGTCCGCCTGCTTGCGAGCCACCGAGTCGCGATCATCATCACCGTCAGCTGCGGGCATCAGCACTGCAGGTGATGGCGCGGCCTGCGCTGGGGCTGCCAACGCGTCGCCATCAGCGAGCCCGGCGATGCCCAGAGCACTGATAAACGCAACCGTTGTTCCCACGGTGAGGGCGGCACGGCGGCGGCGCCCTCGAACCTGACGAACCTGACTCATCGCACCCTCGCTTTAAACCTTCGTATACTTTGCCAGCGAGAACGCCGACGCGACTACCGCCAGCAGCAGCGCTGCCACAACCAGCACCGGAGTCATAATCCACACTTCGCGCATGCCGACAAAGCTTGTCCACTTGAACGCCGGAGCGATCCACCCGCCGATCACAAACTTCACACCCAGGAAGAGCGATCCGACAGCGAGCAGCGCGCCAGTCAGAGCGGCCAGAGCACCCTCAATCATGAAGGGAGCCTGAATGAACAGCGAGGACGCACCGACAAGTCGCATAATCGACGTCTCACGTTCCCTGCTCATCGCGGACAGGCGGATCGTCGTTGTGATCAGCAAGATGGCCGCCACAATCATGACGCCGGCCAGCCCCAGTGACATCAGCTTGGCTTTGTCGATCACGGAGAAGAGCGGCTCCACAATTTCGCGCTGATCCTTGACCTGCGCCACGCCGGGAGTGCCGGAGAATTCTTCCTTGATGATCGAATACTGCTGAGGGTCAACCAGGCGCACGCGGAACGAAATCGGCATCATGTCCACCGTGGTCCACTGCGTAATCGGGTTCTCCCCCATGATTTTCTGGAAGTTCTCGAACGCTTCTTCCTTCGATTCTTCGTACACGTCCTTGATCAGTGGGGCCAGCTCACCGGACGTCAGCTTGGTGCGCACCGCGTCAATCTGGTCGCCGGCGGCTTCCTCGGCGTTACACGAGGGGATCTCATCGCCCTGCGCGCACATGTAGATCGACACTTCGATCTTGTCGTACCAGTCGGACTTCATGCGGTTGACCTGCATCTGCGCCAGGCCGGCCACGCCGACGAACAGCAGTGACACGAAGGTGACGATGATGACGGCCACCGACATCGCGCGATTACGGGTCAGGCCTTTGCCGACCTCGGAAAAGATAAAGCGTAGTTTCATCCCTCGATCACCTTGCTGCTCCGTAGACACCACGGGACTGATCGCGCACCACTGTGCCGTCCTGAAGCTCGATGACGCGTTTACGCATCTGGTTGACGATGTCGGCGTCGTGCGTGGCCATCACAACAGTGGTGCCGTTGCGGTTAATGCGGTCAAGCAGGCGCATGATGCCCAGCGACGTATCCGGGTCAAGGTTGCCGGTCGGCTCGTCAGCCAGCAACAGGGACGGCCGATTCACCATTGCGCGCGCGATCGCCACGCGCTGTTCCTCACCGCCGGACAGTTCGTGAGGCAGGCGTTTTTCCTTACCGGACAGTCCCACCAGTTCCAGCACGTCCGGTACAGCCGTCTGGATCGCGTGCTTGGGTTTTCCGATGACCTGCATGGCCAGGGCGACGTTCTCATACACGGTCTTTGATTCGAGCAGCCGGAAGTCCTGGAAGACCGTTCCAATCTGGCGGCGCAGTTTCGGCACGGCCCAGCGTGTCAGTTCACCAACATCGTGCCCCAAAACCCACACATGCCCCGAAGTGGCGATATTTTCTCGCATCACCAGCTGCAGGAACGTCGATTTGCCGGAACCTGATTTGCCCACCAGGAAGACAAATTCTTCGCGCTCAACCTCAAGGGACACATCGTCGAGGGCGGGGCGCGCACCCGGCTTGTACACCATGGTGACGTGGTCAAATCGAATCATGAACAGAACGCCGTTTTCATCAGACAACAGATCATTGTCAGACTATGGGCATTCGCCCTCATGGCCGGCGTGCGACACGCGGACGCGCGCATTCTGCGCGCGTCACCACCTCACATCAGGCCGATTCAGCTTCGTTCTGCTGGTTCTTGCGCCAGCGGATCCCTGCGTTAATGAAATCGTCAATACCGCCGTCGAACACGTCCTGCGGGTTCCCTGATTCGAACTCGGTGCGCAGATCCTTGACCATCTGATAGGGCTGCAGGACATAGGAGCGCATCTGGTCACCCCACGAGGCTTTCACGTCGCCAGCCAGTTCCTTCTTCTTGGCCTGCTCTTCCTCGTGACGCAACACCAGCAGACGTGACTGCAACACACGCAGGGCTGCCGCGCGGTTCTGGATCTGAGACTTCTCATCCTGCATCGACACAACAATGCCGGTCGGCAAGTGGGTCATACGGACAGCCGAATCCGTCGTGTTCACGGACTGGCCACCAGGCCCCGACGAGCGGAAGACGTCAACTTTCAGATCCGACTCAGGAATATCAATGTGGTCCGTTGACTCAATCAGCGGGATCACTTCGACGGCGGCAAAAGATGTCTGGCGTCGGCCCTGATTGTCGAACGGGCTGATACGCACGAGACGATGCGTACCGGCCTCCACTGACAAGGTGCCATACGCGTAGGGTGCCTGCACCTCGAAGGTAGCGGACTTAATTCCGGCTTCTTCCGCGTACGAGGTATCCATCACTTTAGTGGGATAGCCGTGGCGCTCCGCCCAGCGCAGGTACATCCGCATGAGGATTTCGGCAAAGTCGGCGGCATCCACACCGCCGGCACCTGAACGAATGGTGACCACGGCGTTGCGCTCGTCGTATTCACCATCCAGCAATGTGCGGATTTCCAACGATGACAGGTCATCACGGATTGCCTGCAGATCATTTTCCGCTTCATCCAGCAGATCGCCCGACTCATCGGAATCTTCACCTGCCAGCTCCACCATCGCTTCGAGGTCGTCAATACGCTCTTCCATGGTGGTGAGGCGTTCGAGTTCATTTTGCGCATGCGACAGTGCAGTGGTCACTTCCTGCGCATGTTCCACGTCATCCCACAGGTCAGGTGCGGCCGCCTGCCTGGACAAGTCAGCAATCGTGGATCGCAGCTTATCCGGCTGGGAGACAGCCAGAATATTCTCCATAGTGGTGCGCAGTGCTGGTATTTCTTCAGAAAACTCGATGGTCACCCTCCCACTGTAAACGATCGAGGGCAGCGATCAGGACTCCCCTGCTGTTATACATCTGACCCACCGCCGATAAGCGGCCGACCGTGCGATGCCTCAACGTTTCATGTCACACCAACGTTTATTTGACCACTTCTTTACTTTGCGGCGCGTGGCAGGATGTCGCCCGATTCTTCAACGACGACCAAAAAACCGCATGATGGCGCGACTCCCTCGTTCATCGCATAAGAAAACCCCTACCCACACGCACGGCACCTCAGGGGTAAAAGACGTCCTTATTGTGCACCCTCGGCACCGATATGGGAATACCTTGAAGTAAAAATAACCAAATAATGGAAAGGTAGTCGGCAAAGTCTTCCGCGTCTGCCACAATTTTTCCATGACCGATTTAGATCTTTCTCGCTTAAGCGATTCCCTGCAGTCACAGTTCCACGCGCTCCAGGAGCGCAACCCGTCAGAACCGGAGTTCCTGCAAGCCGTCTACGAAGTGTTCCTGTCACTGGGACGCCTCGAAGGCAGCCGTCCTGACGATGACCGTTACTCCATCATCACGCGCCTGTGCGAACCTGAACGCCAGATCATGTTCCGCGTTCCGTGGGTAGATGATGACAACAACGTGCGCGTCAATCGCGGCTACCGCGTTGAGTTCAACTCGGCGCTTGGCCCCTACAAGGGTGGCCTGCGTTTCCACCCCTCCGTCAACCTGTCGATCATCAAGTTCCTCGGCTTCGAGCAGATCTTCAAGAACTCTCTGACCGGCCTGGGAATCGGCGGCGGCAAGGGCGGTTCCGACTTCGACCCCAAAGGCAAGTCAGACGGCGAAATCATGCGTTTCTGCCAGTCCTTCATGACTGAGCTGTACCGCCACATCGGTGAAAACACCGACGTTCCCGCAGGCGACATTGGCGTGGGCGGGCGCGAAATCGGCTACCTGTTCGGACAGTACAAGCGCATCACGAACCGTTACGACGCGGGCGTGCTGACCGGCAAGGGCATCACCTGGGGAGGGTCCGAGGTGCGCACCGAAGCAACGGGTTACGGCCTGGTGTACTTCACTGACGAGATGTTCAAGGCGCAGGGCGAATCCCTCGACTCCAAGCGCGTGACGGTGTCCGGTTCCGGGAACGTCGCACTGTATGCCATCCAGAAGGCGCAACAGCTTGGCGCTCACGTGGTAACCGCTTCCGATTCGTCCGGTTACGTGCTGGACGAGGACGGCATCGACTTCGAACTGCTCCAACAGATCAAAGAGGTCGAGCGCGGTCGCATCAAGGAGTATGCCGATCAGCGTCCTTCCGCAAAGTTCGTTGAAGGTGCAAAGCCGTGGGAGGTCGCCTGTGATGTGGCACTTCCGTGCGCGACGCAAAACGAATTGGACGAGGCGAACGCACGCCAGCTCATTGACAACGGTGTGTGTCTTGTTGCTGAGGGTGCGAACATGCCGACCACACCGGAAGCAACCGACCTGTTCCACGATAACCACGTCCTGTTTGCTCCTGGTAAGGCGTCGAACGCTGGCGGCGTGGCGACGTCGGCTCTGGAGATGGAGCAGAACGCTGCTCGTCATCCATGGACCTTTGAGCATGCCGACAACCGTCTCCACGAGATCATGGCGACCATTCACGACAACTGCTTGAGCGCTGCCAATGAGTACGGCGCGGAAGCTGATTACCAGACTGGCGCGAACTTGGCTGGCTACCTGAAGGTGGCTGACGCCATGCTGGCGATGGGTGTCATCTGATTGACTCATCACGAGTAATCTGACAGGCGCCGCAGCGGATACCACTGCTGCGGCGCCTGTATGTTCAGACCGTGCGCGCCGATGAGGACTGCGTCATGGTGGGCGCGGCAACGCCTTGCAGAACGGGCGGCAGCAACGGCAATGTGGCCTGAGTGCGCACAGTGACCTGAATGACGTTTTCTCCGACCGTCAGATCCGTTATGTCTACGCCCTGCCCCACTGCGCACGTGGTCGTTAACAGGCGCTCCAGGGTCCTGAAGGCTTCCTGCCTCGCCCCGCTTTCAGATGGCGCTGCGAGTTCGGCGCCACCTTCGCCGTAGTAGTTCTCCGCAGACAGTACTGCTGCGCCTGCTGCAGAGATTCGATCAGCGCAGCTCAGGAGCGCACGTTGTTGAAGGTGAACGGACGTGATAACCACGCCGACTGCTACGGCCAGCAACGCCACTGTGACCAGCCCGATGAGCAAAACAGTGATCCGGCCGTCCTCGCTGTGCGGCTGATGCGCAGCGCTCCGGTATCGGTTCCTATTCAATGCGCACCCCCTCGATGACTGCCTGCGTCGTCGAGGAGACGGGGAAAACTCCGCGAGCGCCGATCCACGATGGGATCAAGGGCAGCGGAACAGTTGTGGAGACTGTGACCGTCAGAAGGGCGCCGCTGGTGGAACATGACGGGTCGCAGCGCGTCGTGACTGATTCTGGAGCAGGCAGCCCAAAATCTGCGAAGGTGACGTGCGCCTGCTGTGATGCAAATTCAGTGCGCTGCGGATCCGCCGACAGGAGCCGTGCGGCTTCACGGGAGGCTGATTCACTTGCGAACGCTGCCGCCTGCACTGATGCAAGGGTGACAACGATGTACAGCGCGGGGATGACCAGCACAACCATCATCATGATGAATTCGACGATGGCGTTCCCGTCTTCACGTATGTCTCGCGCGGCCCTGGTGTCCCTCACGATTCGGTTCCTTCTGCCTGGGCGGTCGGCTCACCGTCTTCCACCAGTGAGCGTCCGTGCACGGTGAGCCAGTTGGGTGGGCCCCACGTGAGGAACACAGGCATCGTTGTGCGTACTGTCACGACGAGGGCGTCCTGCCCCTGCCACTGGTGGTGGGATGTCGAAATGTCACGGGGACGTCCCTGCCCCAAAGAATCATCGAGCAGGTCGCCGGTTCGCTGGATGGCATCTGCGTCGACCGCGCCGACCAGGGCTCCTCGGCGTGCTCCCTCACTGGCGGCAGAGATCGCCAGGTTACGAGTGTGCAGGGCGAACGCGGTTTGCAGGATGATCAGGAAGACGATGACGACCAGTGTCTGCATCATGGCGTGTGCAACCACCTCTGAGCCTTCTTCGCTCCAATGCGTCCGCTCCTGCGTTGTCATGGTGGCCTTACCCGAAGTTGACGGAAGACAATGCCTGTTCCAGCATGTTTTGCAGTTGCGGACCGGCGATCGCCCAAATTCCGATGACGAGGGCGACGGTCATGAGCGTGATGAGGACCCATCCGGGTACGTCGCCGCGTTCCCCCTCGTCAGGCTGTGTCGGCAGGTGGATGAACCTGTCTGTCAGTGTTGCGATCCATAGGAAGAAGGTGTGCATCGGGTTTCTCTCTTTTCTGTCGGTGCGGTGGTGGTGTGGTATTGGGATATGCATGTCACGGTCCGATCTGGAGGGCAAGCAGCCCGGGGTACAGTGCGAACAGGACAGTGATGGGCAGGATCAGGAAGACGATCGGGAACAGCATGGCGATCTCTTTCCTGCCACCTTGTTCCATGAGTCGTTGCCGAGTTACTTCGCGAATGTCGCGCGCCTGGTCGTGCAGGGTCTGAGCCAGTGGCGCTCCGCGTTCGATGGCGGTAACAAGGGTCTGACACAGTCGTGACAAGTTGGGTGAATCATTGCGGGCGGCAAGGTCGGTCAGTGCCCGCGTGGTGGCACGGCCCATCCGTATCTGAGTGACCGTGTAGTTCAGTTCGCGGGCCAAGTGCGACTGGGAGATTCCCGCCACACGCGACAAGGCTGCCGGCACCGATTCACCGGCACCGATTGCCAGTGCGAGCAGCTCAGAGGCGTCAGGGACACTACTGTCCAGTTGACGCTGTCGACGCCTGGCCTGCACACTCAGGAGCTGGTCCCACAGTGCGGCTCCCGTCAATGCACCCACCGCCAGAGCACATATGAGTGACATGATTCCTGCGGGGGTGCGGTGAATCAGCGGGATGATCGCAACTGCGGCCAGGAGCATCAGGCAGGTTGCCGCAATGAACTGGTGCAGGCGAAAAGTGGCGAGCTCCCTGCCCGAGCCGAGCAGTTCCAGGCGGCGAACAACGCTGGTGGATGTGGAGCCAATTGCGTCCATTACGCGTGCGAGCCACTGCGCCGCCAGTGAACGTACCCGACTGCCCGGCATATCGGAAGGCCACGTGGTGTCCGAGCGCTGGCTCCACACGCGCACGGCGAGCAGATTGTTGCGGGCACGGATGGCAATCGCCAGCTGCCATATTCCAATACCCAGAGTCGTCCCTATCGCGACAGCCGCCCACGTCATCCCATTCATCGCAGGGTCCGCCGTTCCGTTTCCAGTTTGCCGATCTGCTTCATCACGAAGTACGCGACGACCGAGACCAGTGCCCCCACACTGAGGATCACCACGCCTTGTGGAGTGGAAAACGCGCTGGCGGCCTGGGCCTGTGCGGAGATCAACACCAGCACGATCCACGGGGCTGCCACTCCCAGCCTGGCTGCGTTAACTGTCCATGACTGGCGCGCTTCGAGTTCTCCGCGGATGCGTGCATCTTCACGCAGCATGACTCCCAGGTCTCGCAGCAGGACCGCCAGGTCTGATCCGCCGACATCGCGTGCCAGGCGTAACGCTTCAATAATGCGGTCTGCCACCGGGTCTGCGAGCCGGTTTTTCAGTCCCGTCAGCGCATGGTCGAATCTGCCGTCAGCGCGGTACTCCGTACTGAACGTGAGGAAATAGGGACGCAAGATTCGCGGTCCGCGCTCACCGCAGTCGATGAGCAGTTCGGGCAGGGAAGCACCCGATCGGATACCTGCCACCAGTTGATCCACCACATCGGGCCACGCCGCTCGAGTCTGCTTGGTCACGCGCGCAGCGCGACCCACGATCACCATGGTGGGAACAGGTGCGATCATCAGTGCGACCACGATGGCCACGGTCCATGTGCGTGTGTAGGCCAGCACGCCCAGGAAGACACCACTCATGATCGCCAGCGTGACCAGGACGTGCGTGCTGCGGGTCAGGGAGGAAATTCCGGACCTGATCAGGGTGTCGTTCCACGCCTGCCACCAGTTCGGTGACCACCTCGGCAATTGAGGTGTGCCGACGAAGGCCAGGAGGATGCAGTTCACACCGATCCCCAGGACGATTCCGATCAGTGTGGCGCTCATGACGGCCCACCCGTCAGCAGGGCACTCAGATCATGGTGGGCCAGAGCGAAGCGTTCATGCGCGTCAAGTGCGCCTCGGCCTCGCACCCACGTGGCACCGTCATAGCGCCACAGATCTGCTGATTCGATGCGCATCTCCTCGATTCGTCCGGGCACGGCGAGCACCTCGGACACAACGCGTGTGCCGTCGTGGTTGCGTTCAACGTGGCACACGATGTCAACGCTGTGCGCAAGCGTGGGGACAACGAACTGAGGGGTGACGTTTTCGCCGGCGAGCAAGGGGAGCATGGACAGTTTCGACAGTGCTTCGCGGGCCGAGTTGGCATGCACGGTCGCCATTCCTGGAACACCCGCGTTGAGTGCGAGCAGCAGGTCGAGCGCTTCTGGACCGCGCACCTCTCCGACGATGAGCGTTTCGGGGCGCATTCGCAGTGATTCACGCACCAGGTCACGCAGCGTGATTTCGCCTGTGCCTTCCATCGAGCTGGGGCGTGTCTGCATCGCAATGCAGTCGCGAGCCGGCAATGCGAGTTCGAAAACTTCTTCACAACTGATGACGCGGCGCGCGCCCGGGATTTCTCCGCATAGTGCGCGCAGGAGTGTTGTCTTTCCTGCCTGGGTGGCGCCCGACACGACGATGGATAAGCCACTGTCCACGGCGGCGGAAAGGAATTCAGCAACATAGTCGGGCAGCATGGCCACATTGACGAGGTCGCGCAGCGAGCGGGCACGTTGAATGTGTTTGCGAATGTTGACTGACCAGTGCTGGCCGGTCACGGGAGGGATCACGACGTGCAGGCGTTCCCCGCCGGCCAGCATTGCATCCACGAAGGGTGCTGACAGGTCAAGGCGCCGGCCTGAATGATGCAGCATTCGTTCCACGAGGTCTCGCACCTGCTGGTCGGACAGGATCAATGTGGTCAGCTCGGGTTGGCCGTTTCGCGCGATGAAGATGCGCGAGGGGTCGTTGATCCACACTTCTTCAACCTCTGGATCGTCCAGATACCGCTGGAGGGGGCCAAAGCCGATAACCTCGGCCAGCAGGTTTTCTGTGTGCTCGTGGATTTCGTCGGGGGTGAGCGGCCCGAGCATCTGCGTGACGGTTTCCTCGGCCAGCTGCCGGGCGCGTTGGGTGTGCGTGAAAGGGTCGATGCCGCGGGATGCGAGTGCGCTGCGCAGCTGTGTGGCTGTATCGGGCGTGCTCGCCATCGTGCCGTTCCTTTCGCGTTGCAGTGGGCTGTCCTTGTGATTACTGTCACCGAACGTAGCAAAGTAGCATCCTGATGGGAACCCTTTCTACTGAACTGTGGATAACTTCGGGTGGGGGTTTGGGTATCGGTGAGCGTTCGGTGCGCCAGTGACCTGCAGTTTTTCCCAAACGGGGCGTGAAACACCATTAATGAAGCGGCTCGAAGTGTGGACAGGCCATGTACCGTAAGAGGGTGAGTACACCACGAACACCTCTTGAATTGGCTGCGTTGGCGACTGCGGCGGTACCCGGCCTTTCTGTTGCGGCTTTACGTGAGC
This sequence comes from Pauljensenia sp. UMB10120, assembly GCF_030212035.1. Lineage (NCBI taxonomy): Bacteria > Bacillati > Actinomycetota > Actinomycetes > Actinomycetales > Actinomycetaceae > Pauljensenia > Pauljensenia sp. UMB10120. The sequence continues at coordinate 14,373 of NZ_JASODH010000008.1, forward strand.
CTCAATTCAGTGACGAGGTTGTCTCCATGACCGGCATTGTCGATGATCAGGGGAACCGCTGGACCGTGGTGTGTCCGCATGAAGATGTGGGCGGTGTGGATTTGAGGGCACAGTGGGCGGTCCTTGCCCGCCTGGCGTCTGCTCACGATGCGGGTGAGGTCGGTTTTGATGTGCCGCGTCCTGCTGGTATTGCCCGCACCCGCGAGGGCGTGTCGGTGATGGTGCATCAGGATCTTGCGGGCCGTTTCATGGGTGATGAGGACTTCGATCAGTCGGGTATTTTGCCGGCCTCGCTGGCCCGATCAATCGCCAGCTTGCATAACCTGCCTGTCTCAACGTATTCGGATGTGAATGTTCCGCAGTATTCGGCCTCTGAATGCCGTGACCGCCACCGTGCTGTCCTCCAGGAAGTGTTGGCAGCTGTGACGGTTCCTGCGAATCTTGTGCGCCGCTGGCGAGCTGCCTTAGATGATGACGCTTTGTGGCGTTTCCGCCCGTGCCCTGTTCACGGCGATCTGCATGTGCAGTCGGTGAAGGTCGCAGATGGGATCGTGCTGTCCATCAGTGGTTTTTCCTCTGCGCACGTGGGTGATCCGGCGATCGACGTGGCGTGGATTTTGTCTCAGGCGTCTGATGGTTTCCTTGAAACGTTCCAGTCGTCGTATTCGATGACGAGGATGGCGACGGACTTGCACCTGGTGACGCGCGCTCAGTTGCTGTCTGAATTGGCAATCGTGCGCTGGCTGTCTCACGGGCTTCATGCCGAGGACAAGGAGATCGTTCGCGACGCGTCGCAGATGTTGACGGATGTGTCGCTCGACGTGGGCGATGACCTGCTGACGGAGCATGAGCTCGCGCCTGAACCCAAGGATGAGAATGCCCCCGCGGATGAACCTGAGCCCGCCGCGCCAACCTGGACTGCTTCGCCTGAGAACGTGACGGAGCCGGTGTCGATGGACGAGGTGGAGTCCGTCATTGACTGGCATGCCGATGGTGATCCGACTCGCACTCCCCCACAGTTTTCCTGAAGCGACGCGCAGGCGCGCTCTATGCTGGCGACTGCGTGAACACTGCCTGCAACGCGGTTTCCAGGTCGTTGATCGGTGAGTCATATTCGCGCACGATTGCGTCCAGAGCTTCCCTGGAATACATGCGCTGATCTGCTGGAACGGAAGGATTACCACCCAGGTAGACGATGCGGGCATGAATGTCGTCCGGGTCTGTTCCGCTTCGCTGCGCCCATGCGGCGGTGTAGAGGCGCAACTGAGTCAGATGCGCCTGCGCGGTGAGCGCTCCGCTTGGATTGCGCGTCGGGGCGCGACCTGTTTTCCAGTCGATGATCACTGTCCGGCCGTCGGCATCCTCGAACACAGCGTCGAAGCGGCCGGGAATACTCAAGGAGCCGATCCGCACCGAGAAGGGTTCTTCTACCGCGATCGGCTTTCCTGTATTGACAATGGGGAGGGTGTTGAAAATGCCTTTCATTGCGTCAAAGCGCCTGTGTTGCGCCGAGCTAAGCGTTTCTTCGCCGGGAATGTGCTCATCCCACAGTTCACCTGAGACCATGCGCAGCTGGCGTTCGACCCATGAGTGGAACAGTGTCCCCAGGGTCGCGGCGTCGCTGGGTTCGCGCGGTATGGGCCGACGCAAGTCGCGCGCATACTCATCTGGACTGCTCAGCAGTCGTGTCACCGAGGTTGCCGGAATGCGGCTCAGTGGCACAACAAGCGCATCGTCGTGTTTGCGCAGCAGATGCTCGTCGAGAAGGACGCGCGTATCGGCGGCCAGCGGGTGCGGGGTGCGCGCCAGATGCGTGTCACCATCGGTCGCCTCACCGCTATGCCGTGTCATCGCATCCTGCACTGCGTGAGTCACCTGCGTCATGCGTTGGCGCGATACGTCAGGAGGTGCCGGAAAGAGCGGTGAGTCTTGCGCGGCCAGGAGCTGTGCGACTTCTTCAGGTTCAGGTTGAGGCGCGATCGCACGTTCAGGGTCAGCAGCCGTCAGCCCAGCTTCAAGTGGTTCCATCAGATAGCGCGAGGGAAAGTGCAATTTCGCTGACGATGCCACCCATGCACCGGTCAGCAGCATCTGATGGCGTGCCCTGGTCAATGCGACGTATGCGAGACGGCGCTCTTCGCGCTCCGTCTGCCAGCCCATTTCAGGTCGATAGGTCTGCGTAATCCAGTTGTTGAACGCTGACTGAGGTGTTCGCCCCTCCCCTTCACCGATCGTCAAGGCCGGTAGGTAGTCGGCATCGCCTCGCAACGGGTAGGGAATCTCGCTGCTTCGCTCCAACCATCCGCTCGCTCCGGGCGGGTCATCGCGCCACGTCACTGAGTTCGAGCGGTGAGAAGGGAAAATCCCATCCCCCAGTCCGTAGACAACCACACTGTCCCATTCCAGACCTTTCGCCCCGTGGATGGTGAGAATCTGCACCGCATCGGGATCCGGGTCGGTGTGCGGCCCGGCAAGGCCACGTTCTTCCTGTTCGGCCACATCCAGCCACGCAAGGAATGCGCGCATCGACGGATCGGGGGCATCTTTCTCAAAGTTTCGGGCCACATCCACGAACGTATCCAGCGCTTCGCGTCCGTCGTTGGGCATGGGGTCGGCAATAGCATCGGTTGCCACTCCCAGTATCGAGATGGCACGTTCCACCTGATCTGTCACCGGATGCCCGGACCATTCACGGATGGCACGCAGTTTGCTGGACAGGACCTCGACGCGCGCCACTGCTGCTGCAGAGATCGCAGGGGAAGCATCATCGCCGCGCCAGTGCACGGGCGGAGGCGTATCAAGAGCGTCGAGAAGGTAGGTCAGGGGATGGTCTCCCGGCGTACGCGTATTTCGTGCCCTGGCCCACTTGCCGAGCACCTGCAGATCCGAGGCTCCCAGGTCGAGGTTCGTCACCAGCCGCAGTGCTGCAGGCGAATCGCTCACGTCAACACTCAATCGCAATGCTGCCCGCACATCTGCGACCGCAGGTTGTTGAAGCAGTCCTCCTAAACCAATTACCTGGGTAGGAATGTCATGTGCTCGAAGTGTTTTTTCCACTGCAATAAAATCGGAGGTTCGCCTGCACAACACCGCCGCGCTTGACCATCTGGAGCCTCGGCGCTGGCGGTGCTTCACGAGGAAGCGGGCCGCTGTTTCGGCCTGGTCTTGGGTGCTGGTCTCGAAGGCGACGTCCACAACTCCGTCATGGGCGCGCTCGCGCGCAGCCTGAACCGCCTGTTCGAGGCGCTGCTGTTCAGCAACGGGAGCCGCTTCGCGTCGCGCGCGCTCCAAGTCAGCAGTCAGTGTTTGTTCGAGCGTTTTGAGCTGCGGTATGTCGGAATCCTCACGCAGCGGCCTGGACACGTGGTTGGCGACATCGAGAATCATGCGGTCGTTTCGGAACGCTGTCGAGAGGTACTGTGTTTGCTCGACGTGAGGCGTATCCGAACAGAAGCGGTCCAGGAATGATTTCAGCGATCCGGCTGAGGCACCACGCCACGAGTAGATGGACTGGTTGGGATCGCCTACCGCTGTCACTGGATGATCGTGAAACAGTGCCGCCAGGAACTTCATCTGAATGACGGAGGTGTCCTGAAACTCGTCCAGAAACACGGCGTGATAGTCGGCTCTCAATTGGTCGCGTACAGCGGGCGCGCTGTGGGCGAGCCGGTTGGCCAAGATCAGCAGGTCGGAAAAGTCGACGACTCGTTCACTGCGTTTGCGTTCAGAGAAGGCGTCGATCAGGTCAAGGAGGCGCAGCCGCAGGTCGTTGGTGTCCACCATGTTTTTGAGCACGCCGGTCGGCTTGCCAATTTCCCGCAGCGCCGTTCCAAATTCGTCGAGGAATACGCGCATCTCATCAATGCTCATTGCGTGTTCAGCGATTTGGCCGGCAAGACCCAGTGCGCTGTCCACAAGGCTGGATACGCTCTTGTCGCTTCCCAGATCGTGTGGCCACATCTCAACGATGTCGGTCATCATCTGGACTGCGCCTGCCTGTCCGATCAGACGCTGGTTCGGGTCGATACCCAGACGCATCCCGTGGTCGTGGACGATTTGCTGTGCGAAGGAGTGGTATGTCATACATACCGGATCCTCAGTGGTGATGATGCCGTCGCAGTGCTGGCTCAGTGTGCTTAGGCGCGCTCGAAGCCGCTGACCGAGTTCAGCGGCTGCTTTGCGTGAGAACGTCAATCCGAGGATCTGGTCGGGGGATAGTCCTCGCGCGGCGACCATGTGCAGCACTCGCATCGACATGGTCTCGGTCTTGCCTGACCCAGCGCCGGCAACAACGAGGAGCGGCTCCATGTCAGCTTCAATGACGCGTTGTTGTTCGGCGGTGGGAACTGGCAGGCCTGTCAGTTCCGCGATGCGCCGGGCTGTCATCTCAGGATGGGTCAGCGTCTGCGTAGTCATGGAAGTGTCCTCCGTCCTTCATCTTTGGCAGGGCAACTCTGAGCGAAACGGCAAAAGCGGCATGCATCTTCTGACGGTGTTGCCGGATAGTGCGGGCCGCGCGCCATCTGTCCCCACTGCTTCATCTGGTCGCACCATTGAGTGAACTGTTCGGAGTCCATTGCTGACTGTTCGCGCGTCGCGACGTTTTTAGTTCCGAGGTACACCAGGCGGGCTCCAGTCATTTCATATCCTGCGGCTGTCAGCGCCACCTGGTAGGACGCGAGCTGAGGATGTTCCTGAGCCGCGGTCTTTGATACGGCGCTCTTGCCTGTTTTCAGGTCCGCCACGCGTATCTTCCCGTCCACATGCTCAATCCGGTCAATGCGCCCGCTCACGATGACATCACCGATAGTGGCGTGAATGGATTGTTCGACCTCTACCGGACCGGGCACTCCCTCCATATATGCGGCAAGGTTCTCGATGATGTGTTCAGCCTGCGCGATCTGCTGGCGTCCTGCCAGTGTGTTCGCATCGAAGTCCAGCAGGTCATATGCGGCGCGCAACTCGCTCATCATGACATCGAGTGGTCCATGCGGGTGACGCTGAGCAATGGCATGGATGAGGGAGCCCAATTCCTGGGCGGCACCCGGCGCCTGGTCAGCGCCGATCGACGTGAAGAACCATTTGAGCGGGCAATCGCGGATGTCCTGGATTTTCGAGGGTGACAGGCGCACCGTTTTCGAGCCGGTAACCTCAGAGGTCGTCACCCCGCCTGTCCCCATCCAGTAGCGCGGGTTCGCATAGCTGACACCGCTGCGTGCCAGCACCGCAAGCAGTTCAATGGCCTGTTCGCTTTCTTTTCCACCCTGAGCTGCAAGATGGCGCAGGTGCGCGACGTGACCAGCCATGTTCAGGGGCGCAGGTACGCGTTCAACGATCCAGTCTCCATCTTCGGTGCGCGGTGCGTGACTGTATCGCGCAATCAGGTCCACGAACGACGAGGGAGCTTCGTCCTCATTCAGCACGGCATAAACCTGCACGCGTCGCGTAGCTCTGGACAAAGCGGCGGCGAACAGACGGCGTTCATCTTCCATGATCTGGTGGCGCGCCAACCGCGTGGAGGGATCAGGGTCAGCCTGCCCGATCAGGTCGGAACGCAGCACTCGGTCACGCACCGTCATGTTGGGCCACTGACCGTCCTGCACGCCCACGATGTGCACGAGCTTCCATTCGCGCCCCATCGCGGCTGCCGGTGTCAGTACTTCGATTCCCCGAGGACGAATCCCTGCCTGCGCGATCGTATCGGTTGGTACGTCATCACCGAGCAGCTGCTGCGCGAAAGCTCCTGCCCGTGCGCCTGGCTCACGCTGCTCGTAGACATCGGCAACTTTGAACAGTGCCAGGACCGCGTCGAGCTGATCGTCGTACCATGCGGCATCCGTGCCTCCAGCAATGGCGCCATTGCGCCATCGGGTCGCCACTGAGTGCTCCTCACCCAGTTCGCTGCTGCTGTTCCACAGGCGCCACAGTGCCACGCCGGGTGTCAGTTGTGCGGCATCTTGGGCCGCTTTCCACATCAGGTGAGCTGTGAGCAGTTCACCCCTGATGCGCGACACGGCCTCCTGCGCTGCTTCGTCGTCATTCTTAAGCGTGTCGAGGATCTGCGGCGAAGCGATGAGATCAGCGATGCTCACCTCCTGGACGCGGGCATCAGTGTCGTCGCCATCATCTGCACTGCCTGCACCTTCGTCCCGGCACTGCCGGTTCAGCGCTCGCAGAACTCGCGACACGTCAAGAGGATCGACCTGGATGTAGGGCGAGTCGATCAGGTGCGTGAGCAAATCCTCCGGATCTTCCGGATCGGCACAGATCAGCTCAAGCAGAATCCGGGTTGCTGGCTCTGCGGAGAATGTGAAGGCGCGCTGACCACCAGCAACGGGGACTGAGCCTTGCATCAGCTGACGCCTGACCTGTTCAACGATGCTGCTGGAGCGCGCGATGATGACCTGGTCCGTCCAGTCCATCCCCTCATGCAGAAAAGCATGGCGCACGGCCCGCGCGCACTGCGCCCCCATCTGAGCATCGGTTGCGACGACGTGCAGATGCACATCACCTGTCGCCGGCGTATCGTCTGCCTGCCCATCCGATACACCCAATGCCTGAGCTTCTGTCAATCGGTGCGCAGCCGAGGCCTGCACGCCGATTCGTTCAACTGCGTCGTAGACCATGTGGCGCAGTACAGGTGTGCCGCGCCGGTTGGCACCCAGCTGCATCAGGGGAACGCCCAGGCGGCGCGCCAAGCGCGCGTCCAGATGGGGTTCGCCCCCTCGGTAAGACGCCACAGCAACATCGGGAGCGGCAAATGCCACGATCCTGGTGCCACTGCGTGCACACGCGCTGAGCAGTTCAACAGTCGAGGGGGTGCAGTCCTGCAGATCATCCACCACGATCACATCAGGTATGGGAGCATCTGTACTCACCCCCACGCGCGCGGCATCACGATCCCACCCATCGATCACCTGAGCCGCCACACGCTGTATGCGCGACATGTCAGCCAGCATTGTACCGCGCGTTTCCACAGCGAAGTCAGGGCCCCCCTCGTACACCTGCAGAAGCTGCCCGCACGCCACCCACTCGTCTGCACCGCGCTCACGTCCAATTCGTTCCAGTTCCTCACCGCTGATACCTGCTTCACCGGCGCGAGCGAAAAGGTTGCGTACTTCCATGCGGAAGGCCGCCATGTCACGCATCTGTTCAGGCAAGAATTCCGGCCAGTTAATGCCGGGACGCGTCATCAGGTCCGCTATGAGTTGATCTTCTGCCGCTCCGGTGACCAGTTGAACGGGACCGAGTGGATCCGCGCGCACGGTGCGCCACGTGGAGACAACCTGATAGGCGCAGCCGGCCGGCGTTCGCACGGGGCGAACAGTGTGCGGTGCGAGCGCTTCCACACGGGGTTGAAGCCAGTCCGCCCGGTTGCGATCCGGCACGAGCATCATCACGCTGTCTGACCTGTTCACAGCCTGTTGGACAACAGCCAGTGCGCACGTCGTCCGCCCCGATCCAGGCATGGAGCGCACCACAGCATGCCGCCCGGCGGCAACCGCATCGCACACTGCGCGTTGATACTGATCCAGCTGAGGAACAGCACCGTGATCTGGCTGTTCAAGCGCGATAATCGGAGTCGTGGTGATGTCCATGTCCCAATAGTGACATCCTGCACGTGCATTTGCGTTCGATCCGGTACGTGAGGTGCAGCGTTGCTAGGGTGAGAATCAGGATATGGCCCGCTCAGAAAGGAGTTTCACATGAAAATAGCAATCGGAGTGCAGGGCGCCGCCCGCGAACTTCAACTTGACGTGGACATGGACGAGGAAGACCTGGTCGCCCTCGTCAAGCAGACAGCCGGAGACTCGACCGCCCTCGACCTGTCTGACCGGCGGGGACAGCGCATCATCGTACCGGCAGCATCCCTGGCATACGTGTCGATCGCCTCAGAACAGCCTCGCCGAGTGGGCTTCGCCGTCAGCTAGAGATGAACCACCTCAGGGCTTGAGGTTAATGCGCTCCATGCGTTCACCGTGACGCCGGGTGACCTCGGCGGAAATGGCATCAGCCGTGTCGCCGTCTTTCGCCAGATTCGGATGCGTGAACAGCGTGGCGCGAGCCAGACCGAGCACCTCGCCCGCCACGCGCCTGGCCCACAAGGACAACCGTGCGGCCAGCTGCCCGTCCTGTGCAGTCAGCGGCGCGAGGTGTTCTTCCACCCACGCGCCCTGACCCAGATCCCACGACTCCGACACTTCATCAAACAGCTTGTGGCACACGGCGACTTCGCGCATCAGGTCACTCAGGATACCCAGCGTGACGTACGTTTTGACGGAGCGTTCCCACCACTGACTGGGCCGGGTGCGCATGTCAATGTCGTCAAACATGCCTGAATACTCGTCGGCAAGCTCGGCCAGATCCAGCCCGCGGTGACGCGCCCAGACTCCCATCTGTGTGAAGAACTGGAACGCGCGATCCGCCATTTCCATGTGAGCGATATGGGCGTCGATGGTGGGCGCCTGGTCACCGTCCTTGGCCAGACGGGTCATGGCCGCCAGCGCGCCGTACGCGAAAAAACCGAGCGCTTCACTGGTGGCGTGTGAAGGAGTTTCGTAGACACGTTGCATGGCTCCAGCCTAGCGCGATCACAGCCATGAGACGTGATAACCCTCACCGCCTGCACATTCATACGGCCGACACGGATATCATGGAGACGAACATACGGTTGACCGGTCGCTTTGACTCAACACGACACCGTCAGATACCGACTGAACCGCGGAGCTTTCACCTTGGTGAAATCTTTGCCGCGTCCGTGCACATTCAACGGCGCCCGACATGAGGCGTGTATGTGCCCAGTGATAATGCGCGATCGGCTTCCCCTCGTGTGTGAGTGCATCGCATTCACACCTGACCTCGGGCAACGTCCCGAAGATGGAGATAGCAGGATCGTGACTGATTCCTTGACAGATAACGAAGCGCAGCCTCAGGACGAGTCACCCTCGTCAGTGACCTACTCAGCCGGGGTGGTGCGCCTGGGTGACATTGCCGACGGAACATTCGACGCTCACGCCGGCGAAGCAGTCCCGGACATCACTGACGAGGACGGCTCCACGTCGCACCTCGATGAACGCTCATTCGCAGATTTCGGCGTGTGCGATCCGATCGTGCAGGCGTTGGAGGAGCGTTCCATTACCCACCCGTTCCCGATTCAGGCACTCACCTTGCCGGTGGCGCTGGACGGGCATGACATCATCGGCCAGGCGAAAACCGGTACCGGCAAGACGCTGGGTTTTGGGATCCCACTGCTTCAGGAGCTGGTGGTGCCCTCGAGCCCGGCGTATGCGGATCTGCTCAATCCCGACTGTCCGCAGGCACTGGTTGTGCTCCCCACGCGCGAGCTGTCCAAGCAGGTGGCGGCTGATCTGCGCGTCGCCGGATCGAAACTGGGTGTGCGCATCACGGAGATTTATGGTGGCGTAGCGTTCGAGCCGCAGATCGATTCGCTGGAACGCGGCACTGACGTCGTTGTGGGAACTCCCGGTCGTCTGATCGACCTGCTCAAGCGGCGCATGCTCAAGCTCAACGGCGTGAAGACAGTGGTCCTTGACGAAGCCGACGAGATGCTGGATCTGGGCTTTTTGCCCGATGTGGAAACTTTGCTGGCACGCGTTCCGGCTACGCGCCACACGATGCTGTTCTCAGCGACGATGCCTGGCCCGGTAGTGGCGCTGGCTCGCCGCTTCATGTCCCAGCCGACCCACATCCGCGCGCAGGACCCGGAGGATCAGGGCGCCACGGTGCGCACAGTCAAGCAGGTCATTTACCGCGTTCACGCGATGAACAAGGTGGAAGTCATCAGCCGTATTCTGCAGGCACGAGGGCGAGGCCGCACCATTATTTTCTGCCGCACCAAGAGGACGGCAGCGCGCCTGGGCGAGGATCTGACGCATCGCGGTTTTGCTGTTGGTTCGCTGCACGGTGACCTGGGTCAGGGTGCGCGCGAGCGGGCAATGCGGGCATTCCGTAACGGCAAGATCGACGTGCTGGTGGCCACCGACGTGGCGGCACGCGGCATCGACGTTGACGACGTGACACATGTGGTCAACTACCAGTGCCCTGAAGACGAGAAAATCTACCTGCATCGCATTGGACGCACCGGCCGTGCAGGCGCATCCGGCACCGCTGTCACGTTCGTGGACTGGGATGATGTGCCGCGCTGGTCACTGATCTCGAAAGCGTTGGGGCTGGGCGTGCCAGACCCCCTTGAGACGTACCACACGTCGGATCACTTGTACACGGATTTGGATATCCCGACCGATGTCACCGACCGTTTGCCGCGTTCACAGCGCACGCGCGCGGGTCTGCAAGCCGAAAAGGTGGAGGATTTGGGAGAAACCGGTCGCGGGCATCACGGTCCGAGACGCGGATCAGGGCGTGGTTCAGGTCGAGGATCCGGGCGTCGAGGTGGTGGGCGTCGCTCCTCTGGCCGCCGTAAGGGCGCAGCGTCGCAGGACGGTGGATCTGAGGAGACACCGCGTCGTCAACGTACGCGTGTGCGTCGCCGCAAGAGTGACTCTGGATCTGCCAAGGGTGAGAGCACTCAGGGCACTCGCCGCCGTGTACGCCGCCGTTCCAGTGGTTCCGAGGCTGCTGAGTAAGTCGGCACCACCTGAAGTTTCACGCATACAGATGCCCAAGGCTGACGAATCGGCCTTGGGCATCTGTGTCAGAGTTGTCTTAGCGGGACTGGCTGGACCATCCCTTTCTCAGGCATGGCGAGGGCGCGCATCCACCCTCGAACGCCTATATCCTGCGCTGCGGGAACCTGGCTGCAAACCAGCGCGCCGTGGGTGGAACCAGCGTCAGCACTACGATGACAATCACGATTCCAAGCTGGCCCAGTTTGATCGCCCATCGACCAAGGTGATACTCCTGCAGCAAAACGGCGTAGCTGAAAACGGACAGCAGCTCCCATCCGATCGTCATGATCCCTGCAACCAGCATCAGGATCCGGGTCATTCGCATGGTGACGAGGAGTGCACCGAGCAGCAGCAGGACACTCAGGCCGATAATGACAAGGTCGATAACCACTGCAACCATCGTGAGATCCTCACCATTGTCTGTCATCTGCGGCCACGCTGTGAGGGCGTCCTTGATAGCTCTGACAGTGCTGAAGATGCAATAGATCAACGTGAGGATGAGCAGCGCCCACACCGTCCCTGGCCGACGATTCGGCTCCACCTGGCCACCAACAGGTCGCACCGGGTCCGACATTGGTACCTCCACATCCACGCTACACTGACCTTCATACTTTCTCACAGGCCCGCCTCCCTCGACAAGCAGACGAGGGAGGCGGGCTGCTTGGCAATCCACTACCGAACGGATGTGCGCCGATCCGCGTGACGCCGCGCGAGGACAAGCAGCACCACTGCCAGAACAACCGCCCACAGGACGTATCCAAGCCCCAACACCTCAGGCGATGCTGCGTCATACTGCACCATTTTGACGATGCTGGGCCACATTCCTTCCATGACGATGTCACCTACCCCGGGATCTTCCATACGCACTCCGATCGGAATGAACAGCATGGACAGCGCAGCTCCGACTTCATAAACAACGTATGTGCAGAACAGGCCGAGGACCGGTGCGCCCCATCTGAGCGACCAGAGTTTTTCGTCAGAACTGATTGTGATCACCGACCATACGATCACCAGTGAGCAGACTAACTGGAGGAGCACGCTTGCGATTACCAGTATGACCGCATTGGTCCACGCCTGCTGAAGAATCTGGTCAATGACGTAGCGCGCAGCTTCGGCGCCGACGTAATACAGGACGGCAAGCAGCGTGAACACGGCGGTCACGATCAGTGACAGCACGCCGACGATAAATGCGTACAGGAGTTTTCCACTCAAAAGTGTTGATGTGCGCACCGGAATGGTCTGCGTGAATGAGCCCTGTCGCCCATACATTGATGTCCAGTAGTTGAGGATGCATATCAGCGCCTGCACTGCAAGCAGCCCGCCGATTGCCACCACTGCGAGTACCAGGGAAATTTCCTTCAACACTGGAATTTTCAGCGCATCTGCGCCGATTGCTGTGCCCAGCAGCAATGCTGCCACGACAGGCATGACGCACAGCTGGCGCCACGTTGCTTTGGCGTCATAGCGGATAATTGTCCAGATCATCGTGCATACACCTTTCTAAACAGAGTGTCGAGGTCCGTGCCGTGTTCTTCTCGCAGATCATCAACGTGTCCCGCCAGCAGGATCTTCCCCTGGCGCATGAAGATTGCGTAGTCAATGATCGGCTCGATGTCGCGGATCAGGTGTGTGGACAGGATCATGAGGGCGTCGGGGTCAAAACCTGTGAGCACGCCGCGCATGATAATGTCGCGCGCCGCCGGGTCAACCCCTGATATCGGCTCATCCAGCAGGTGGACTTTTGCCCGTCTGGACATGGTGAGTGCCACTTGCGCCTTTTCGCGCATACCTTTTGACATCTCTCGGAAGCGTTTGTTGTGTGGCAGTTCGAAGAAATCGATCATCTCAAAAGCCTGAGCACTGTCGAAGTCGTCGAAGAAGTCGGCATACATGCGGATCGCCTCATCGGCTGTCAGGCTGGTTGGCAGCGCCGATTCGTCCGGCAGGTAGGAGGTGATGGCTTTGGACTGCGGGCCGGGCGCATGGCCGTGGATGGCGACGTTCCCCTCGTAACCGGACAGTATTCCTGCCAGGATTTTCAGAAGTGTCGTTTTCCCGGACCCGTTGTCCCCCATCAGGCCAACGATCTGCCCGGGCTCAATGGCGAAAGATATATCGTTGAGCGCCGGCCATTGTCCGTATTTTTTGGTCAGGTGCGCAACCTCAATTGCGTGCGTTGTCATGAGGATCCTTTGCGTGTTTCTGTTCATTGCCGAGGGCGACTGTGTCAGGTCCATACGTATTCCACTGGGAATTGATCAGCTCAGTGATCGCGTTCTTGTCACATCCAAGTGCTCTCATCTGTGCGATGAATTCAGCTGTTATCTGGTGTGCAAGGTTGTCGCGATGCTGCTTGATCACGTCCTGGTCGTCTGTCACAAAGCGTCCGGCAGTGCGATTCGATTGTGTCAGGCCGTCCTCGTCAGCACGGGTGAGTGCTCGTTGGACGGTGTTCGGATTGACTGTGAATTCTGCGGCCAGTTCTCTGACGCTCGGTACTTTTTCTCCGGGCTTCCACTGGCCCGAAACAATACGCTGCGTAAACTCTTCGACCAGTTGGATCCAGATTGGCCGAGAATCTCCGCTCATTTGCATGTCTCCCTCCCTCCATCTGTATCACTGTATTAATACAGTAGCACAGTTTGGATGGGGGTGGCAATAGTCGATCTCTGAAATCCGACGGGCTCCAGATGCACACGGGTGCTGTCATACTTCGTTTATGGATGAGTTCCCCTTCAGCGTTGAGGATATTCGGGCCCGCGCAGGCGATAAGGTTTTCGACCGCGCACGCCCCTATATGCCTTTCGTGATGGATGTACATATAGAAGAGCACGGGGCAAACGCCTCTGTACGAGGCACCTCACCGTACGAGGTTGATCTGCTGTGGGAAGATGACGGAACCCTGGATGGGACGTGCAGCTGCCCGCATGGCGAGGCCGGACACTTCTGCAAACATCAATGCGCGCTCGCCCTGGTTCTACTCAAACACGGCCAACCAGTGAATTCTCGAACGCCTTCACTGCCTCGAGAACTCCTTGACACGTCAGAGTTGGCCAAAAAGCTCATTCAATCAGTCGACCAGCAACTCCTCCAGCATTACTCCAAAATGGCGGCCGCACTTCCTCCTGTCGGCCAGCTCTTCGCCACAGCGTGGAGTTTCAATTTTGGGTCCCCCGAGCAGTCTGCGGCGCTCGTACAGCAGGCGTATAGCCGGATCTTTCTCTGCTACGGGAAACCCTCCTGGGTCGACCTCGCTGCAAACAGACACGAGATAGTGTCACTCGGTCTGCAGATGAAGATGCTGATCACCGTTGGATTAACCGACGGGCTGGAACAGATCTGCCACAACGCACTTGCCGATTTCAAACGACTGGTCTTCGACGATCCACACGACGACGCTCGTGAATGGGCCGATCACCTGCAGACGATTTTCGAAGTGATGCTGGTCTGGATATGGATGGCCACGATGCCCGAAAAGGAAGCCGGCCGTAAAACAGCCCACTATTTCGTCGAGAATTACGAATGGCGGGAAGCCTCAGCTAGAGACATCATCCCTATCCTGGGCGAGGAAGCGACGGCTGCCTATCGCGACTACCTGATCGAATGCAGACATGAGAAAATCCAGGTCGAAAGCGCCGAGAACTCTCTCTTACGCGACTTGGCACTGTGCCAGGATGACATTCCCCTGCTGCGCATGTGCGCGACGCAGGGCGATCGCTTCGCTTACAGCATGTTCTTTAACGATCTACAGGCCATCGACCGGCCGGATCTGGCCGCTGACGTCGTGGCGCGCGCCCATCAGGCACACGCCATCAGCACCGACGCGACCCAAGGTTACTCGCCGTTCCTCATTCCCCTTCGCGAGGCGGTGCTGTGCTGCCTGGCAGCCAAACGCATACGCACCGCACTTGCCATCGCACGAACCGCTTTCACCTCGACGCCAAGTGTCGGGTTCCAGAATCTTTTGCTTACATGCGGCGAACAAGCGCATAAGCGCTCCCGTGTCCTCCAACAAGTCATCGAGTGGATTGCGCAGCAGCCCTGGACGGACGCAGACATACCCATTGACCTTGCGCTGGCTGAAGGTGACAGGGAACGGGCGTGGGACTATGCGAATCGCTGGGGCGTCAACGAGCGGTGGATGATGCTGGCTCTAAGCAAGGACCAGCCGCGTCCTTGCGAGGCAATCCGTCTGGCAGTTGAGCGCATTGAACGGGACAAGTGGAGCTTGGAGGATGACTCGCTTCAGCCGGTATTGAAACTACTGTGTACGTACGCCCGCCAGTGGCAGCACGACCACCCCGATCAGCCAGTCATGCAGATGCTCTCCCAGCAGTTGCAGTATTACTACGGCACCGACGAGATGCTGCAATCAGTTTGCGCTGAAGACGACGAGGACGAAGATGACGACTGATCGGTGCTCAAACAGAGCGTTGCTACAACCCCGCGTTACGCACAAAAGTGAAGATCGCTGTCATCACCATCTGTGTGGCAATCGCCGCCAGCAGCAAACCGGCGATCTTCGTCAGGATCATGATGCCACCCTGGCCCAGGAATTTGGCCAGCTCAACGGAAAAACGCATCGTCAGCCAAATCACCACGTGCATCAGCACGACAGCCAGGGCAACTGCCACCCACCCGGAGATCGTCTTACCCGAATTCGTCACCGCCACCATGACGGCAACGATTGCGCCCGGACCGGCCAGGAGGGGCGTGCCTAGCGGAACCAGCGCGACGTTGACATTGTGATCCCCGGTGTCAGGTTCGTCCTGGTCGTTCTCCGTCAGCAACTCCATCGCCACCAGGAACAACAGGAAACCGCCCGACAGCTGCAGCGATTCAGTGGAAATCTCCAGGAACTGCAAAATGTACTGTCCGATCGCAGCGAACAGCAAGATCACACCCAGCGAGGTGACCGTGGCCTGCACTGCGGCGCGCCTCTGGTCGGCCACCGAATAGCGCCCCGTGAGCGACAAAAACACCGGGACCGTCCCAATCGGGTCCATGATGACAAACAGCTTCGTAAACGTCGTGGCGAGCAAACCGATATTGAGGATCTCAGCGACGTTCACGGGCGTACGACCTCCAGGCTGGCTTGTTCTTCCACTGCCCGATAAACATACTCTGATGTCAGATTTTCTCCAAGCTGGTTCGGCTTTCCCTGGCCGTGATAGTCCGACGATCCTGTCACATGCAGTCCCAGCCGATCCGCGATGCGCTCCACTTCCTCACGAGCAGCAGCGTCGTGGTCGCGGTGGTCACGTTCCAGACCGAATAAACCGGCTTCTGCCATGTCAGCAATGACGTCTTCGCTCAGGATTCGCTGCCTCGCCCTCGCCCTCGGATGTGCCAGAACGGGGACACCGCCCGCGCGACGAATCAGACGAACGGTATCAACCGGGTCAGGAGCCCAGTAGTGCACGTAGTACTTCAACGAGGGATGCAGGGCTCCGTCAAATGCAGCCCCGCGATCAGGGAACACACCTGCCTCGACCAATGCGTCAGCAATGTGAGGGCGCCCCACCGGCACATTCTCGCCCCGCGTCTGCGCAACGACAGCGCCCCACGTGATCGGAAAGTCTGCTGACAGGTTCTGCACAATCTTGCGCGCCCGTCCCTCGCGCGACTCCCGCGAGCGCCGCATCGTCTCAACCAGCTCAGGGAACGAGGGGTCAGGCATGTACGCCAGCACGTGAGCACTGATCCCGTTCGACGCTGTGGACATTTCAATGCCACGCATGAGCGCCACCCCGGTGCGCTCCACCATCGCCGCCGCGTCCTCCCATCCGGCGGTCGTGTCGTGATCAGTCAGCCCCACCACGTCCAGGCCCACGCGGGATGCAGCCATCATGAGTTGAGCGGGAGTGTCCGTCCCATCCGAGCAGGCTGAGTGAGTATGCGGGTCAATGCGGATCATGTATGTACCGTATCGGCACACGCGCGCTAAGGAAAACTGGCGGGCTCAGCGCAGCATTGATCGCTGAAAGTGAGAACATAGAAGCATGAGTGAGAACGAAACCGAAACTGAACAATCAACTGATCAAACGATGGCTGACCGCGGCAATACGCGCTCGCGCCGTCCCACCTCAGAGGCGTTCCGCGCTTTCATCGGCTCGAACTGGGGTCCTCGTCCCAGTGACCTGCCCGAACAAGGCGGAGCAGCGGACTACCTGGCAGCCCGGCACCAACTTGCCGGAGCACCCTTTGCCGGACAGCGCCTGGTCATTCCCGCCGGCACCTACAAGGTACGTTCCAATGACTGCGACTACCGTTTTCGCCCGCATTCAGCGTTCGCGCACCTGTCCGGCCTGGGTGGGGAAAAAGAGCCTGACACCGTCCTCGTCCTCGACCCCATTGACGAGGGTGACGCGTCGGGCGCTACCCATGAAGCTGTCCTGTACTTCAAGCCGCGCGCCTCACGATCTTCAGAGGAGTTCTACGCTGATTCACGCTACGGCGAATTCTGGGTGGGAGCGCGCCCGTCGATCGCTGAGATGGAAGCAATGACCGGCCTGAAGTGCGCACATATCGACACGCTGCGCGACGCGCTGGCTAAAGATGCCGGCCAGGTTCAGCTGCGCATCGTGCCCGGCGTTGACGCGAACGTGGAAGCAATGGTTAACGAGGTGCGCCAGCAGGCGGGGCTGCCCGTCGGCGGAGACGCACTGCCCGATGATGAGAAGCTCCAGGAGCATCTGTCTGAGATCCGCCTCAAGAAGGATGAATACGAGCTGTCGGAACTGCGCCACGCGGTTGAGGTCACCAAACAGGGCTTTGACGACATTATCCGCAGCCTGCCTCGCGCCGTCGGACACCGCCGTGGAGAGCGCGTCATTGAAGGTGCATTCGGTGCTGTCGCCCGCGAGGAAGGCAACGGCCTGGGCTATGAAACAATCGCCGCTTCCGGTAATCACGCAAACACTCTGCACTGGATTGACAATGACGGTCCCGTTCGCGAGGGCGACCTGGTTCTGGTCGACGCCGGCATCGAAGTCGACTCCCTCTACACCGCCGACATCACCCGCACACTGCCGGTCAACGGCACGTTCACCGAACCGCAGAAGAAGGTCTACCAGGCTGTGCTCGATGCGTGTGAAGCAGCCTTGAAGCGTGCGGGGCAACCGAACACCCGTTTCCGCGACATTCATGACGCGGCAATGGAGGTGCTGGCGGATCGTCTCGAGCAGTGGGGCGTTCTGCCGGTCAGCGCGAAGGAGTCGCTGTCCAGTGAAGGCCAGCAGCACCGCCGGTGGATGCCGCACGGCACGTCTCACCACCTGGGTCTCGACGTGCATGACTGCGCGCAGGCTCGTCGCGAGCTGTATCAGGATGCGCTGCTGGAGCCAGGTATGACCTTCACCATTGAGCCGGGACTGTACTTCCGTGCCGATGACCTCGCTGTTCCTGAGGAGCTGCGCGGAATCGGCGTACGTATTGAAGATGACGTGCAGGTCAACGCTGATGGTTCAGTGACCCGCATTTCCGAGGACATTCCCCGCACCATCGACGATGTTGAAGCGTGGATTGCCGAGGTGCAGGCCAGCGGCAAGTAACCGCTGACCGTTCACACGGAGGCGCGGGCTACCGCTGAGCGGTGTCCCCGCCTTCCTTGCTGGGCGCCGCCCACGGATCGACCGATTCATTCCTCGAAGGCTCGTCCGCGTGTTCCTGGTCCTGCTCACGCTGTCCTTCTTCCAGGCGCACACCAAAACGTGGCTGTTCGTCAGCGCGCGAGCCGTACTCAGTCGGACCAGTCGGTTCCGGGCGCTGCCTGCGCTGACGGATCGGCTGGATCAGGTTGCCACGCGTATTTTGCAGCAACTTGTAAGCCTCTTCGATCTGCGCCGCCGCCAACACCGCGTAGCGTGAGGCCACGGTCTGTGAATGTGATGTGAAATCTCGACGCGACCCTGTCAGCGCGTAGAACAGCACCGACATGATGACACCGATCAGTGCGCCACCACCCAGCGACAGCAGCATGAACGGCAACATGTTGCTTTGGAGTGAAAAGGACATCAGCAGTCCAATGAACGCGCCCCACAATGCGCCCGACGCAGCGCCCGACGCAGCGACCTTTCCAGTCGTCAGCTTGCCGGTCACACGCTCCACCATGTGCAGGTCCGTGCCGACAATCGTGATGAACTGAACATCGAATCCCTGATCACTCAGATAGTCAACCGCATCTGACGCTTCCATATAGGTCTTGTATGAGCCAACCTCTGTACCGGATGGCATTGTTGGCGCAAGGAGCGCCGAACCGTGGCGGCGTGCCATTTTTAATCCTCTTTCACATCACACCATAAAGTTTTCCTGCGCCTCGTGAAACCTCACATCACCTGACGCGTATGAATTCAGCCTAGACTGATTGTGTGAATACTGCTGCTCCAACCACCGTGACGCCCGGACGTCGCCGCATCTTCGTCGCCAAGCTTGCCGGCACAGGCGTTTTTGACCCGTTGGGTGAAAAAGTTGGCACCATCCATGACGTCGTCGTGGCCATGCGACTCAAGACCCCGGCGAACGTCATCGGCTTCGTCATCGAGGTCGGACCGCGTCGCAGGATCTTCCTGCCTTTCACTCGCGTCACCTCCATCGAATCCGGAGCTGTTATCATCACAGGCCTGCTGAATCTGCGCCGCTTCAATCAGCGGCCAGCTGAAGCACTCGTCATTTCCCAGCTCTTCGACCGCATCATCACAATGAACGATGGCAGCGGCGAAGCAAAAATCCTCGACGTGGCGATGGAGCAGCGTCGCCCTCGTGACTGGGTGCTCACCAAACTGCATGTCCAGCGCCAGCGCCTCAACACGTTGGGATTCCGTCGCGGAGGCGAGACCCTGACCGTCGATATTCCACAGACCACTGGCCTTTTCATTGCCGACTCCGACCAGACCGCCACCGCACTCATCCAATACACCGAGGACATGAAGGCAGCTGACCTGGCGGACTTCCTGCATGACCTGCCCGCTGACCGCCAGCTCGCGGTCGCTCAGGAACTGCCTGAACACCGACTGGCCGACGTGCTCGAAGAACTCGGTGATGATGACCGCGTGCAAATCGTGTCCGCATTGGAGACTGGACGCGCCGCCGACATCCTCGACGAAATGCAGCCTGACGACGCGGCCGACCTGATCTCTGAGCTGCCTGATCCGATTGCGCAATCCCTGCTGGCTCGGATGGGTCCCGAAGAAGCACAGGACGTGCGAAGGCTGCTGACCTATGCCGAATCAACGGCCGGCTCGCTGATGACCACCGAGCCCGTCATCCTCGGCCCTGACGCAACCGTGGCGCAGATGCTGGCCGCTGTGCGACGCACTGACCTGCCCGCATCGCTGGCATCCATCGTGTGTGTCACGCGCCCACCCCAGGAAACACCGACCGGCCCGTTCCTGGGGGTTGTGCACATCCAGCGCGCACTGCGTGAACCACCCCAAACACTGCTGGGAACGATCCTCGATGATGACATTGAGGCCGTCTCCCCCACCGTTCACATCGCGACGGTCACTCGTCTGATGGCAACGTACAACCTGTCTCTGGTGCCCGTCACCGACGAGGACGACGTTCTTCTGGGCGCTGTCTCCGTTGACGACGTCCTGGACGCGTTGCTGCCGACCGACTGGCGTGACTTTGATGATGACGTGACCGACAAGTTGATGGCAAGGAGCATCGATGGCTGACCGTTTGGACACACCCGCTGACCGCCGCCGCAGGCTCCCGCGCATCAACCTCGAATCGGAAGGAATGGGGCGCGCAGCCGAACGCCTCGCGCGTTTTTCCGGCACCCCGCAGTTCATCGTCTATCTGACGGTGTTCGTCGCCCTGTGGATCGGCTGGAACACTCTGGCGCCCGACAGGCTCCAATTCGACAAGGCAGAACTTGGTTTCACCGCACTGACGCTGATGCTGTCACTGCAGGCATCGTACTCGGCACCTCTGATCCTGCTGGCGCAGAACCGTCAGGACGATCGTGACCGCGTACAGGCCGAGCAGGACCGGCAGCGCGCCGAACGCAACCTGACGGACACGGAATACCTCACGCGCGAGATCGCCGGTTTGCGTTTGAGCCTGCAGGATATGGCCACCCGCGACTTCGTACGCTCCGAACTTCGTGACATGCTCGACGAACTCCAGGAAGGCAACGGAACCGACGAGGCGTCCCTACGCGCCCGGATCCGCGCCGAACTGGAGGACGAAGTCCGCCAGGAAGTGACCCAACAGGTCCGCGCCGAACTGGCTGGGCAGAAGGACGCCTAGCATTATCCGTCCCCGTGTGGCGTGACCCACCTGGCGAGTTTGTGTCGGCCAAGTACGATGGATTACATGTCTGAAACGTCCATTGAACACGCTGTCCACTCCGCTCTTGAAACGGTGATGGATCCGGAACTGCACCGCCCGGTCACCGACCTCAACATGATTGACGAGGTCCGTATCGACGGGACCACCGCTCATATCGGTGTCCTGCTGACCACTGCGGGCTGTCCCCTCCACGAGACGATCACGCGCGACATCAAGGCTGCGGTGGGTGCCGTTGACGGTATCGAAACCGTCGAGGTCACGATGGGCGTCATGAATGACGAGCAAAAGAAAGCTTTACGTGAAAAGCTCAACGGCGGGAAGGCCGAACGCGAGATCCTCTTCAACAAGCCCGATTCACTCACCCGCATCATTGCGGTCACATCCGGCAAGGGCGGGGTTGGCAAGTCGTCCATGACGGCGAACCTGGCCGGAGCAATGGCGTCCGCCGGCCTGAAAGTTGGCGTCCTCGACGCTGACATTTATGGCTTCTCCATTCCGCGCATGATGGGCGTGGTTCATGAGCCGCAGGTTCTGGACGGCATGATCATTCCGCCGATCGGTGCCGGCGGCGTCAAGGTCGTCTCAATCGGCATGTTTGTTCCGGACGGCCAGGCCGTCGTGTGGCGCGGACCGATGCTGCACCGCGCACTCCAGCAGTTCCTCGCGGACGTATTCTGGGGTGACCTGGACGTTCTGCTCATCGATATGCCTCCCGGCACCGGTGATGTGGCAATCTCCATTGCACAACTGCTGCCAACCTCTGAAATCCTGGTCGTCACCACTCCGCAGGTTGCGGCGGCAGAGGTTGCGGAACGTGCCGGCTCCATCGCAGCGCAGACCCAGCAGCACGTCCTCGGCGTCATCGAGAACATGTCCTACCTGGTCCAGCCGGACGGGTCGCGCCTCGAAGTGTTCGGCACCGGCGGCGGCGAATCCGTATCGGCACGCCTGAGTGCACAACTCGGATACGACGTGCCGCTCCTGGCCCAGATTCCGCTCGACATTCACTTGCGCGAGGGCGGCGACTCCGGCTCCCCCATCGTCCTGAGTGGCGAAGGTGACGCAGCAACCGTCTTGAAAACGGTGGGCGCGCTGCTGGGACAGCGCAAGCGCGGACTGGCCGGAATGCACCTGAACGTGACACCTGCACAGGGAGGGCGCCTCGGATAGCGCGGCACGTGAAATCACCAGCCGCCGTTCAATCAAGGTAGGCTTGAGGACAACGTGAATGATTCATGTGGGTGTGGGAGGACGTCGTGACATCAGATAAAGCGCAAACCTGGGTTTTTTCAGAAGAATACGTCAGCGAATCTGAGACCATTCGGCGCGCGCGCGACGTTGCCATCGAGCTGGGAGCTGAGCCTATTTCAACAGGTGTCGGCGCAACGCTGCGGATGCTTGCCTCGTGCACCGGAGCGAAAGCTGTCCTGGAAATCGGCACGGGTGCAGGTGTGTCAGGCCTGTGGCTGCTTGAGGGGATCCCGACCAACGGTGTGCTCACCACAATTGACGTAGAACCTGAATTCCATCGTCATGCCCGCCGCGCATTTGAATCGGCCGGCCGGGGTTCCGGCCACACACGCCTGATCTCTGGCAGGGCGCTTGATGTACTGCCCCGCATGGCAGCCGGTGCCTACGACATGATCGTCATTGACGCTGACGTGAAGGAAACGCCCGAATACCTCGACCATGCGCTGCGCATCCTCCGCCCAGGCGGCACAGCGGTGGTGGTACACGCATTGTGGCATGACCGAGTCGCAGATCCGGCCCGCCGTGACGAGGAAACCGTTGTCATGCGTGAAGTGATTCGCGTGATGGGTGAAACGGAGGATTTCGTCACCTCGCTGCTTCCGGTCGGTGACGGCGTCCTGGTTGCTGTCAAAGCCTGACCGGACATAAACGAAGGGTCTCACCATGCGTCTGCCGCACGATGAGACCCCTTGGTCCAGCTACACGTCACACAGCCTGTGACAGTGCCTCGGAGAGGTCTTTCGCCTCCTCAGGCGTGAGCTCGATGACCAGCCGCCCGCCACCTTCACTGGGAATACGCATCACAATGCCGCGCCCTTCTTTGGTGGCCTCGAGGGGACCGTCACCAGTCCGAGGTTTCATGGCTGCCATGTCTCACGCTCCTTGGTATGGTTTTCACTGCTGCCGACACGCAATCTGCGCTTGGCAGTGGACACATCCATTCTACCGTGACTGCCGCAAAATGGGATGCGCACAGGCGAAATTACGCTGAAAAATCACTCTTTCGTGCGTTCACGAATGATGGCGACAGCTTCACGCGGATCGTCAACGAGCGTGAACAGGTCCGGGTCACCGGGCGAAATCGCACCGTGAGTCACCATTGTGGAACGTACCCACTCGACCAGCCCACCCCAGTAGTCTGACCCGATCAAGACCAACGGAAATGCCTGGACCTTGCCGGTCTGCACCAGCGTGACCGCTTCGAACAGTTCATCCATCGTGCCAAAACCACCGGGCATGACGATGAATCCACACGAATACTTCACGAACATGGTCTTACGGGCGAAGAAGTAGCGGAAGTTGATCCCCATGTTCACCCACTGGTTCATTGCCTGCTCCATCGGCAGCTCAATGCCCAGGCCGACGGAAGCCCCGCCCGCTTCAAAAGCACCTTTGTTCGCCGCCGCCATCGCCCCCGGACCACCGCCGGTGATGACGGCATATCCCGATTCGACCAGCAGTCGGCCAATCATCTGAGCGTATTCCCAATACGGATCGTCTTCCTGCGTGCGTGCCGAACCGAAGACCGACACAGCCGGCCCCAGCTCGCTCAGCGCTCCGAACCCTTCAACGAACTCCGCCTGGATCCTCAGCACGCGCCACGGGTCTTCATGCACCCAGTCAGTGTCTTTCTGTGGCCGCAGCAAGCGCATTTCCGAGGTTTCCTTCGGTATCTGGTTTCCTCGCAGCATAACGGGGCCGCGCATATAGGTGCGTTTGTGGGGATGGTTTTCCTGACTTTCCATCAACCTCTCCTTGGTGTGATCGGCATGTCAGCGACGTTGCCCGATTGTTTACAGAAAAATAATAGGTCCTCGTTGTAGCGTTATCCTCATGACCCGATCTGACGTTCACACTCACGGCACCTGCGACGACTCTACCGACCCCACACCTGGTGAACTTGCGCGGCACGCAGCGGACACCATTGCGCGCCGCTCCGGCATCGACCACCACGACATTGCGCTCGTGCTGGGATCAGGATGGGGCGGAGCAGCCGACCTGATCGGTGAAACAATCAGCGAAATCCCTGCAGCAGAAGTGCCGGGCTTCTTTGCTCCCGCAGTGGCTGGCCACGTTCCCGTCATGCGCTCAATTCGGGTGCACGGATCTGACACAGTCGCCCTCGTCCTGGGTTCACGAACGCACTACTACGAAGGCAAAGGAGTGCGAGCGGTTGCCCACGGGATGAGGACAGCAGCGGCCGCAGGAGCTCGCACCGTCGTCCTGACCAACGGGTGTGGAGGGCTGAACCCACAGTGGAGCCCCGGCCAGGCGGTTCTGATCCGCGACCATATCAATCTCACCGGCGCTTCCCCGCTGGAGGGCGCTACATTTGTCGACCTGACCGACCTGTATTCGCAGCGTCTGCGCACTGTCGCTCACACGATTGACCCGACCTTGCCTGAAGGCGTGTATGTCCAGTTCCCCGGCCCACACTATGAAACCCCCGCCGAAGTGAAGATGGCAGGGATCCTGGGCGGCGACCTGGTGGGCATGTCCACCACGCTCGAGGCGATAGCGGCGCGCGAAGCCGGCATGGAGATCCTCGGCATCTCACTCATGACGAATCTGGCAGCAGGAATCTCACCTGAACCCCTCTCGCATGCCGAGGTGATCGCAGCCGGTCAGGAGGCCGCTCCCAGAATTGCGCGCCTCTTAGCTGATATCGTTCAGGCAATCGCAACTGATGCTGAGTGATAGCGGAAGGACTGACAGTGACACACATGGATATCGACGTTGAAGCTGTTCGCCGGTGGATTGACGACGATCCTGACGAGGCGACCGCACGCGAGCTGACGGATCTGCTTGAGCAGTCCGCCACTAGCGAGGATGCGCGCATTGAACTGGCCGACCGTTTCAAGGGCCTCCTCGAATTCGGAACAGCCGGGCTGCGCGGCCATCTCGGAGGAGGGCCGAACAGAATGAACCGCGCTGTCGTCATTCGCGCTGCAGCCGGCCTCATGGAGGTTCTCAAGCGCCATGCGGGCCCGGACTTTTCGATCGTGATCGGCTGCGATGCCCGATATGGGTCGCGCCAGTTCGCCCTCGATACGGCGGGGGTTGCGACCGCAGCCGGCGGCACTGCCTACGTCCTGCCGCTCGCCATGCCCACGCCCCTCACAGCGTTCGCATTGCGCCACCTGGAAGCCGATGCGGCAGTGATGGTGACGGCCTCGCACAACCCGGCCGAAGATAACGGTTACAAGGTCTACCTGGGTGGGCGCGTGGTCACAGATTCTGGTCAGGGCTCTCAGATCGTCCCACCTTTCGATGCGGAAATTTTCGAGGCGATCCAGGCCGTCACCTCTGTTCGTGACGTTCCACGCGCCCATTCAGGCTGGCACGAACTCGACGACTCAATCGTGGAAGCCTATCTGGATCGCGTCACCTCACTGGTGACGGGCGGGCCAGAAAATGCGCAGCTACGCATCGTCGTGACCTCCATGCACGGTGTGGGCGGAGCAACGATGAGTGAAGCACTGCGCAGGCGCGGCTTTTCCGATGTCCACGTCGTTGCCCAGCAGCAGGATCCTGATCCGGATTTCCCGACCGTGCGTTTCCCCAATCCTGAAGAGCCGGGGGCACTGGACCTGGCGATGCAGCTGGCGCGCGACGTTAATGCCGACATCATCCTGGCGAACGATCCAGATGCTGACCGCTGCAGCGCCGCGCTTCCCGATCCCTCCATCGAGGGTGGCTGGAGGCAGTTGACCGGAGATCAGGTAGGCGCACTGCTGGGACTGCGGGCAGTCACGCAGGCACGTGGCGGCGAGGGCAACCCGACCGTTGCCAACTCGGTTGTGTCCTCACGTCTGCTGTCGCGCATCGCGCAGGCGCACGGCGTGACACACCGTGTCACACTGACCGGTTTCAAGTGGATTTCCCGCGTGCCGAACCTGGTCTTCGGTTATGAAGAAGCTTTGGGATACTGCGTGGATCCGGGGTATGTGCGCGACAAGGACGGTATTTCAGCGTGCCTGCAGTTGGCGCGCTTTGCAGCAGAACGCAAGGCTGACGGTTCTTCTCTTCGGGCGGTTCTCGATGAGCTGGCCTGCGAGTTCGGCCTGTATGCGACCTCTCCCCTGACGATCCGTGTCGATGACCTGGCCACGATCGCAACCGGTATGACGAATCTGCGCGAGCGCGGTGTGGATTCGCTGGCCGGCTCCCCCGTCATCGAGAAAACCGACCTGACGAACGGCTCGGAGCAGCTCGATCTGCCCGGTACGGATGCGCTTATTTTCCGCACCGAATCCGATGACCGCGTGGTGGCTCGCCCCTCGGGCACTGAGCCGAAGTTGAAGTGCTACTGCGAGGTTGTGATCCCTGTTTCGGATGGGAATGTGGACGCGGCCCGAACACAAGCCGCCGAGCGCCTCGAGCGGGTCAAAACTGACCTGCGCGCAGCGCTCGGCGTGTAGCGCAACCTAGTCGTCCAGGCCGTCCAGCACGGCGGCCGAGGAGGACAGGCCAAGCCGGGAGGCGCCTGCTTCGATCATGGCGAGCGCGCTCTGAGCGTCGCGAATTCCGCCCGATGCCTTGACTCCCAGGCGGTCTCCCACGGTCTGACGCATGAGTTCAACGGCGTGGACCGAGGCACCACCTGAGGGGTGGAAACCGGTGGATGTCTTGACGAAGTCCGCTCCGGCAGCTTCTGCCTGCTTGCAGGTCTCCACGATTTCCTCATCGGTCAGGACGGCTGATTCGATGATGACTTTCAGAACCGAGTCGGGGCATGCTGCACGCACGGCTGCGATGTCGGCGCGCACACCATCCCAGTCTGCCTGCTTGACCAGCGCAAGGTTCACGACCATGTCAATCTCGTCAGCGCCGTCACGAACGGCTTGAGCAGCTTCAGCGGCTTTCACCTCGGCCTTGTGCGCGCCGGAGGGGAATCCGCACACGCACGCCACATGGAGTCCTTCAGGGGCGTCGATGGGCAGCATCGACGGTGACACGCACACGGAGTAGGTGCCCAGTTCCTGAGCCTGTGCAATCAGCGCGCGCACGTCCTGGTCGGTTGATTCCGGTTTGAGCAATGTGTGGTCGATCATCTGTGCGACGTCGGATCGAGTGGTCATGGTGTCTCCTTTTCAGTAGGTCAGGGCGCTACCACAAGGCTGGGCAGCATCCAGTTTCCAAATTCTTGCCGAGGGTGCCCAGCGCGAGCCTGTGTGAACACGCTGGGAGAAGTAGTGATGACTTTCCCGCTGGATGGCTCGAAAACCACCCACTGCGAGTCAGCGGATTCCGCTGCGAGCACGGCGATGACGTGCCGAGGGATGAGGCGGTGCGCCCCCACGTAGACGAACGCATCGATTCCGCTGTTGACTGCCCGTTGAACCCGGTCAACACCCCCGCATGCCCATGGCGTCCAGCCGTAACGCACTCCTACCACGCTTGATGCCAGTGAAGCCAGTGCCCACGGCGAGGTGCCTAAGGCCTGCGGCCACGGGATCCCCACCCGCGCGGCCTGAGCGTGCAGCGCAACCTGGATCCGGTCAACAGCATCGCGCCGAGCATTCAGATAGGCGTGCTGCGGTCCGCCCGCCCGCGCGGCAACCGCTGCAAGCGCAGCGATCCCGCACGTTGTGCCGTCAACCTGATGCGGCATGACTGCGGGAAGTGGCCGAGGGCGCGCGGTGTTCACTGAGGATCCACTCGACCCAGCACGACGGAGTCAGCACCGCCGCGGCGATCAGGGCCAATCGCGATGGCTCCCGACAGGGCTTCACGCGCCCGCTCGATTCGCTCAGGTGTCTGCGTGTGCAGCGTCAACAGAGGCTGCCCCTTCGTGACGGCCTCACCCGGTTTGGCGTGGATTTCGATGCCTGCTTCCGCCTGCACAGCATCTTCCTTGCGTGCGCGGCCAGCCCCCAGGCGCCACGAGGCCACACCGATCGAGAGTGCATCCATCGCGGTGATATATCCGGAGGCTTCGGCAGCAATGACTTCCGTGTGCTGGGCAGCCGGCAGCGCAGCGTCAGGATCCCCGCCCTGGCCTGCGACCATTTCACGCCACTTGTCCATCGCGCGGCCATCAGCGAGCGCTTCAGCCGGGTCAACGTCTCCTCGTCCAGCCTGACGCAGCATTTCGCGTGCCAGAGCAACGGTCAGTTCCACCACGTCAGAGGGTCCGCCACCGGCCAGGACCTCCACAGCTTCACGCACTTCCAGCGCATTACCGACAGTACGTCCCAGCGGCGTGGACATGTCGGTGAGCAGCGCACAGATCGACAGACCTGCATCTGAACCAAGGTCCACCATCGTGCGTGCCAGTTCGCGCGCATGGTCAATGTCTTTCATGAAGGCACCGGAGCCGACCTTCACGTCCAGCACCAGTGAGCTGGTGCCTTCAGCAATCTTCTTCGACATAATCGACGATGCGATCAGCGGAATACAGTCAACGGTTCCGGTCGTGTCACGCAGCGCGTACAGCTTGCGGTCAGCGGGAGCCAACCCGGACCCTGCCGCGCAGATCACCGCCCCAACCGTATCCAGCATGTGCAGGATCTCGTCATTGCTCAGGTTCGCGCGCCACCCGGGGATCGATTCCATCTTGTCCAGGGTTCCGCCGGTGTGCCCCAGGCCGCGCCCGGACAGCTGTGGCACGGCCACGTCATACACCGCGACGAGAGGTGCCAGCGGCAGCGTGATCTTGTCACCGACACCGCCGGTGGAGTGCTTGTCACTGGTGGGGCGCGTCAGGCTGGAAAAGTCCATGCGTTCCCCGGAGCTCATCATGGCCTGCATCCAGCGCTCAATTTCACGGCGCTGCATCCCGTTGATGAAAATCGCCATCGCCAGTGCCGACATTTGCTCATCGGCAACGACGCCTCGCGTGTAGGCATCGATCACCCAGTCGATCTGCTGGTTGTCCAGCTCACCTCCGTCACGCTTGGCTGAGATGATGTCGACAACGTCAAACTGTTCAACGCTCATTGCTTCCTCCGTTCTCAGGGCCTTCCCCTGTCACTTCACGCACATTCCACGGGCCAAAGCCGCGCGGCAGCACCTCGTCCATCCGCATCAGGCCGCCAGGCATGGCGAGCATCAGGTCAGGGCCGCCATGTTCGAACAGGATCTGTCGGCACCGTCCGCACGGAGCGGTCGCCTCCTGGTGGGCATTGACGCACGCGAACGCGACCAGGTGCCCTCCACCTGTGTTGATCAGTTCAGATATCACGCCACATTCAGCGCACAGTGTCACACCGTACCCGGCGTTCTCAACGTTGCATCCCGACACGATTCGACCATCGTCGACGAGGGCGGCCGCGCCCACCGGATAGTGCGAATACGGGCAATAGGCTCGCTGCATGGCACTGACGGCTGCCTGGTGAAGGTCAGCCCACGTCTGGTCTGTGATCTCCATAGTTCTCCCTTGCCGTTCCATTTCTAGTTTACGGGTAGGGAACGCCTTCTGCGGCTGGCGCGCGCACACGACCCACGAAGCCTGCAATCGCCAGAATCGTCACCACATAGGGGATCATCAGCATGATCTGTGACGGCATGGGTGATCCGATAATGGACAGCGTGTAGCCCAGGTTCATGGCGAAACCGAACAGCAGCGCTGCGGCCACTCCGCCGATCGGGGTCCAGCCGCCCAGAATCATGGCGGCCAGGGCGATGTAGCCGTTGCCCGATGCCATGTCCTTGGCGAATGCCAGGCCGTGCCCGATGGTGAAGAACGCACCGCCCAGGCCGGCCAGAGCGCCACCCAGGATCGCATTGTTGATGCGTGTCCTCATCACGTTGATGCCCACTGTGTCGGCTGCCTGCGGGTGCTCGCCGCACGCCCGCATACGCAGGCCCCATCGTGAGTGGAACAGCATGAACTGCAGCACTCCAACCACAACGTACATCGTGTACACCAAGATGGTCTGCTGGAACAGCACCGGGCCGATCAGGGGGATCCTGGACAGGATCGGAATCGAAATGACAGGCAGTGATACACCGGAATTGAAGGCTTCGCGCGACTCCGCTGACACATTCAGCACCGTGGAGTAGAAGAAGCTGGTCAATCCCAATACCAGCACGTTCAGCACAACACCGACAATGATCTGGTCGACGCGGTATTTCAGTCCGAACAGCACCAGGAGCAGTGACACCAGCATGCCGGCGATCGGCGCGGCAATCAGGCCCACCCATGCGCTCCTGGCAAGCGAAGCGACGACCGCTCCGAGGAACGCTCCGAAAAGCAGCTGACCTTCAATGGCGATGTTGATGGTTCCGGAGCGCTCCCCCACCGTTCCGGCCATTGCGCCGAAAATCAATGGGACTGACAGGGTCAGTGCGCCCGCCAGCAATGTGACGATCGGGATGACGGTGTCGCGCCCCGCTCCAGCCCAGGTCAGGAACACGAGAATGAACAGCACGCCGACGATTGCATGCATCCACAGCGGAGTGCTCACGCGGCGCTGCCGCTGCATGAATGCGACGGCTGTCAGGGCTGCCAGAATCAGCGTGGCCACGATGGCGAAAGGCCGTGCAGGAACAGAGAAGTCCGGGATCGCCACGAAGTCCGAGGACCGTCCCAGCGCAAAGCGCGTGGAACTGTGGCAATAGAACGCCAACAGTGCGCTTAGTACCGCCGCCAGCGCGTAGGAAACAACAACTTTCACCGGCAGTGCGGGCTGCACAGACTGTGTAGTCGCTGTGGTGCTCATGCTGCCACCTCTTTCTTCGCGATACGGGAATGCGGCAGCGGTTCAGGCAAACGGAAAATCGCGCGAACCAGTGGCGGCGCGGCAATGAACAACACGATCGTGGACTGGATGACCAGGACAATGTCGATCGGAGTCTGCGTCGCAGTCTGCATAATCGCACCGCCCGCTTTCAGCGCGCCGAACAGCAATCCGGCCAGCACCGTACCCAGTGGGCGTGACTTGCCCAGCAGCGCCACGGTGATCGCATCAAAACCGATTGATGCGGCAATGCCGGTGGTCAGATAGCGTTCAGTGCCCAGAGCCGGGGCCGAACCAGCCAGACCGCACAGCGCACCAGAAACAATCATGACCAGCGTCGTCACTTTTTCAACGGAGATACCCGCTGTGCGTGCCGCCGCAGGATTCAGGCCCGTCGCGCGGAATTCGAACCCGATCGTTGAACGCTCCAGCAGCCACCACACGAACAGTGCAGCCGCCAGAGCGGCAATGAATCCGAAGTGCACACGGAAGGAATCTCCCAGCAGCCTGGGGTACATCGCTGTTTCGAGGACCGGCATGGATTTCGGGTTCGTGTTTCCCTCGCCAATGAACGAGGGCCGGGTCAGGACGTACCCGATCAGCAAACCGGCGATCGAGTTGAGCATGATCGTCGTGATGACTTCGTTCGCGCCGGTCTTCGCTTTCAGGATGCCGGCAATTCCGGACCACAGTGCACCGCCGAGGGCGGCTCCGCACATGGCTGCCAGCAAGTGAATCACGGGTGGCAGGTGCCAGGCGAATCCCACGTAGCTGCCGAAGATTGCACCGAGCACGACCTGCCCCTGCGCACCGATGTTGAACAGGCCTGCCCGGAATCCCACTGCCACACCCAGGCCCGCAAAGATCAGGGGAACCGAGTTGGTGAGGGTTTCGGTGATCGGCCGCCACATGCGTGCTGTGCTGGACGCTTTCCAGTCAAAGACTGCGCCGCGCAGCATCGCCTCGTAGGCGTCGCCCACTGCGGACCACAATGCGGCGAACGTGTCGACGGGGCGTGCGAAGAAATACCCGGCCGCTGTCTGAACGTTTGGGTTTGAAATGGCGATCAGCACTGATCCGACGACGAGTGCCACGACAACGGCTAGAACCGATACGAGCCAGGAGCCCGACATGACGCGTCGGATGAGGGAAGCCTGCGCACCGGAGCGGTCGGACACGTCTGGTGTTTCCTGTGCCTCTTTCACTGCTCCTCCTTTTCAGCCTGCTCGTCGGCAGCGCCCAGAATTGTTTCATGGTGAGCGGCCTGGCTGCGAGCTTCGTCGGCGGGCACACCCGCCATCATCAGTCCCAGCACGTCGCGCGGTGTATCGGCGGGGACGATGCCGACGATTCGTCCGCGATACATCACGGCGATCCGGTCAGCCAGCGCGACAACCTCGTCCAGTTCACTGGATATGATCAGCACCGCGGTTCCTTCGTCACGCTCAGCAACAATGCGGCGGTGGACGAACTCGATCGATCCGACGTCCAGGCCGCGGGTCGGCTGCGAGGCCACCAGAAGGTCCAGGTCGCGCGAAATTTCACGTGCCAGCACGACCTTTTGCTGATTGCCGCCCGACAGAGTGGAGATCGGGTCAGACACGTCGGTGACACGAATGTCGTACTCGTCAACTTTTTCGAGTGCGTTGACGCGCACTTTCTTCGGATTTAACGACGGACCTGCGCCAAACTGCGCACTGTTCGAAATATCCAGGATGAGATTTTCGGCAATCGAGAAGCCTGCGATCATGCCGTCGGTCGAGCGATCCTCGGGCACGAACCCCATGCCGTGATGGATGCGCTGGCGCACACTCATCGGGGAGAGCTGCGCTCCTGACATTGTCATCGTCCCGGACGTCGGTGTTTCCAGTCCGAGCAGGCATTCAGCCAGTTCGGTCTGACCATTGCCCTGCACGCCGGCCACCGCCAGAATCTCTCCGCTGCGAATACTCAACGTCACATCATCGAGTGCAACTGCGCCCACCGCATCAACCAGCGACAGTCCGTCCACATCCAGCACAACCTCGCCAGGTGAGGCCGGGCCTTTTTCCACCGTCAGATTCACGTCGCGGCCCACCATCATCGAGGCCAGCTCGTTCTCGCTTGAATCCGGAGCAGCTTCACCAACCACTTTTCCGCGCCGGATCACCGTGATGCGGTCCGCGATTGCGCGCACTTCGCGCAGCTTATGCGTGATGAAAACGATGGATGTGCCGTCCTCTTTCAGTCCGCGCATAATCTCAATAAGTTCATCGGTTTCCTGCGGGGTGAGCACGGCAGTCGGCTCATCGAGGATCAGCACTTTAGCTTCACGCGAGAGTGCCTTGATGATCTCCACGCGCTGCTGAGCTCCCACAGGCAGGTCTTCGATTCGTGCTTTCGGATTCACGTCGAATCCGAATCGGGCTGAGATTTCAGTCACTTTACGGGCGGCGGCGACCTCGTCGATCACTCCAAACGTGCCGGTGGGTTCGTAACCCAGGGCCACGGATTCGGCAACGGTGAATACGGGGACGAGCATAAAGTGCTGGTGCACCATGCCGATTCCGGCTGCCACAGCGTCGCCGGGGCCTTTAAAGTGGACGGGTTCCCCGTCGATGAGGATTTCACCGGCATCTGGTTGGTACAGGCCGTACAGCACATTCATCAACGTTGATTTACCTGCGCCGTTTTCACCCAGCAGGGCGTGAATCTGACCAGGTTCAACGGTCAGATCAATATGGTCATTGGCGACGAGGGGCCCGAAAACCTTAGTGATGCCTCGTAGTTCGAGTTTCACTCGCTGACTCTTTTCTGAAAGAACGAAGATGCCGTCGCCACCTCATATTCGGTTGCGACGGCATCTTCATCATTCGGTCGGTGTTACACGCTCACAGAGAGCGCATCACTTTGCCGGGTCGTACTGCGTGGACACATCCAGTGATCCGTCCACAATCTGCTGCTTCAACTCTTCGACCTTGTCCTTGAGTTCCTGAGAAACCTGGGAGTCCATGTCGTAGAACGGAGCCATCGCCACGCCCTTGTTCTTCAGGTTGCCGATGTATGGCGTGGAGGAGAAGTTGCCGTCCTTCGCGTCCTTGACAGTGTCGAACACGGCATTTCCGATTTCCTTGACGACGGACGTGAAGATGGCTGGATCGCCCACTGATTCGTGACCGTCAGCGTCAACCCACACTGCCTTCAGTTCGCTCTTGTTCGGTGCTGCGTTGATGGCTGACAAGGTGCCTGAGCCGATTGGGCCGGCAACCGGCATGATGATGTCGGCGCCCTGAGAGATGAATCCTTCAGTCAGAGTCTGTCCCTTATCGATTGAGGAGAAGTCGCCCACGAATGAACCGGTTTTCTTTTCGGTGTCCCACCCCAGAACCTGGATGGCGCTGCCGTTGTCTTCGTTGTACTTCTCAACGCCCTTGGCGAAGCCTTCCATGAAGATCTGGACGGTCGGAATTTCCATGCCGCCGTAGGTTGCGACTGTGCCGCTCGTGGTGGTGCCGGCTGCAACATATCCGGCGAGGAACGCTGCCTCAGCCGTGTTGAAGATGAGCGGGCGGCCGTTTTCCAGTTCGATCGGGTTCTGCTGTGCGTCCTGGAACTGCGAGTCAACGAGTGCGAACTGGATATCCGGGTTGGCCTGTGCTGCCTCAGCCATGGTGATAGCCAGCTTGTATCCAACGCCGACGATCAGCGTGCATCCGTCCTGGATCATGGCGTCAACGTTGGTCTGGTAGTCACCGTCTGACGTTGATTCCGCGAACTTGACTTCCACGCCCAGTTCCTGGCCAGCGCGATCCATGCCTTCCTTACCGGATTCGTTGAAGGAGCGGTCGTCGAAGCCGCCCTCGTCAGAGACCATACAGGCCTTGACTTCACTGGAACCCGCTGCCTGACCGGACTGGCTGCCGGCTCCTGATGCCGGTTCGGTTGATCCGCTTGATGCTTCGGGTGCTGCGCCGCATCCTGCGAGCGCGAGCGCTGCGATCGCTGCAACAGCGCCTAGTTTGAAGCTCTTCGTCATAGTCTTCCTCTCACGAATATGGCATGCCCTCGGTGGACATGTCGTCGCTGCAGAATCCTCATAACGATAGCGCAAATCGTAGGGGCGTTTGGGCAAAATTACGGATTCTTGATCTAGATCATGTCCAGACGTCCGTTTTCACGCGCCAGCTCCACAACATGAGATACGTCCTGAGCGCGGTCATTGCTGACCACCAGAATCGCATCGTCCTGAACGACGACGGTCATGTTGTCCACCCCGACCAGCGCAATCATCTGATCGGTCGACGAGTGCACGCTGGTGCCCGGCGCATCAACGCGTACGACCGATCGCTCCGATTGGCCGAACGTGTTGAGCGAGGGATAGTCCCCCACGTCAGTCCACCCCAGATCCTGCGAAGGCACCACCGCGACGCGTCCGCGCGCGGCGAGCGGCTCGGCCAGGGCGTAGTCAATGGCGATCGATTCAATGGACTCCCATAGTTCTTCGCGCTCGTTCGGGTCGGTGTCAGGGTCCACGATCGCGTTCAAGGCGCGGTCCATCTGTGGATTCTCATGGGCGAGGGCGTCCCTAAGCGTGCCCGCCCGCACGATGAATATTCCAGCGTTCCACAGGTAGCCGTCCGTCACGTATCGCCGGGCGGTTGACTCGTTGGGCTTTTCCACGAATTCGCTGACTGTATAGGCGCCGCTGGCTCCCCCAAGTGCAGGCCCGGGATGGATATATCCGTACGCGGTCGATGGCGAGGTGGGCGCAATGCCAATCGTTGTCAGGTAACCGCTGCGGGCTGCCTGAACTGCCCGCCCGATCGCCTGGTGCAGCTGATCGGGGTGCGCGATGGCATGGTCAGCTGCAAATGAGCCGACAATCGCGTCCTGCCCAAAACGCCTGAGAATGGAGTAGGTTGCCCACCCGATCGCTGCCATCGAATTGCGTGGAGCCGGTTCCGCAAGGATTGTGCACTCGTCGTGCAGCTGGGCGGCGACAGCGTCACGATGCCTGGCGCCGGTGACGACCGTGATGGACCGGGAGACAGGCGTCAGCCTCGCCACTGTCTCCTGCAGCATGGAGCAGCCGCTGCCCGTCAGGTCGAGCAGGAATTTCGGGCGGTTTCGGCGCGACAGTGGCCACAGGCGTGTACCTGAGCCTCCAGCCGGAATAATCGCGTGAATGGTCGGGGCGATATGGGTCGTCATGGCTCCAGAATATGCATAAACCTCCGGCCGCTCCACGGCGACCGGAGGTTTATGACCGGAGAGTCGGGTCTTACTCTTCTTCAGATGCTTCCTCAGCGGCTTCAGCGGCTTCTGCGCCTTCAGATTCGCCTTCTGCAGCTGCTTCAGGTTCAGGAATTTCGTTTTCCTGAATCTCGGCGACCGACAGAATGTCAACCTCTTCGTCGGTGACCAGATCAACGTTCTCAGGCAACTTCAGGTCGCCTGCGTGGATCACCAGGCCGTCCTCGGCGCCCTCGATGTCGACCTCGATGAACTCGGGGATCGAGGTAGCAGGCGCAGCCACCATGACCTGGAAGGTTTCGACGGTGTGCGTCAGGCCGGCCTGCGGCTCGCCCACGACGGAGATCGGAACCTCAACATCAACCTTTTCGCCGGCCTTCACGGCCAGCAGGTCGACGTGCAGGATGTTGCGTGACACGGGGTGACGCTGGACGTCCTTCACTAATGTCAGGTAGGTTTCACCATCGACCGACAGTTCAACGACTGCGTTCGGGTTAGAACGCACAATCAAAAACGTTTCGTGCGAGGGCAGTCCCAGATGCATCGTGTCGGAACCGTGTCCGTACATGACTGCGGGGATCACGCCGTCACGACGTGCGCGGCGTGCTGCACCCTTACCAAAGTCATTGCGCAGCTGCGCATCAAGATGATTTTCACTCATTGAAGCCTCCATTTTTCAGTCGTTTCTTCGCCGACGACACCAACAAGGCTTCTCTCTGCGCGCGGGCGCACCGCAGGTAAAAGCTTCGTCGATCACGGCACCGCAGATATGCGACGCCCTCGCCGGAGCAACGACACATAGCCTAACCCGAAAGGGGCGCTCTATGCGACCCCGTCGAACAGTGATGTGACCGATCCGTCTTCGAAGACCTCTTTAATGGCGCGAGCCAGCAGAGGCGCAATCGACAGGATCGTCAGCTTGTCAAAACGCTTCTCCCCAGTGATGGGCAACGTGTCAGTGACGACCACTTCAGTTGCTCCACACTCAGAGAGGCGCTGGGTTGCCGGGTGGGACAGGACGCCGTGCGTTGCCGCCACGAGCACTGACTTCGCACCGGCCTTGTACAGTACCTTGACCGCTTCAGCAATCGTGCCGCCCGTGTCGATCAGGTCATCAACCAGCACGCAGTCACGCCCGTCGACTTCACCCACCACGCGGTTGGCGACCGCGACGTTGGGGCGAGTGGTGTCACGGGTCTTGTGAATGAATGCCAGCGGGCAGTTCCCCATCTTCGCAGCCCACTTCTCAGCCACGCGAATGCGGCCGGCGTCCGGCGACACGACAGTGGCGTGCGACAGGTTCACGCGTCCGCGCACGTAGTCGACCAGCACGGGCATGGCCCACAGGTGATCAACAGGACCGTCGAAGAAGCCCTGTTCCTGCGAGGCGTGCAGATCCACGCTCATCACGCGGTCAGCTCCGGCTGTCTTGTACAGATCGGCCACGAGGCGAGCGGAGATCGGTTCACGACCCTGATGTTTCTTATCCTGACGTGCATAGGGGTAAAACGGTGAAACAGCGGTGATGCGCTTGGCTGACGCGCGCTTGGCGGCATCAATCATGATGAGCTGTTCCATCAGCCACTTGTTAATAGGGGTGGTGTGCGACTGCAGCACGAAGACGTCGGCTCCACGCACAGATTCGTTGAATCGAACGTAGATCTCTCCGTTGGCAAAATCGTAGGCAGTGGTCGCAGAGACACCGCAGCCCAGATGCTCACCTACCTGATTTGCAAGATCGACGTGTGCCCGTCCTGATACAAGCACGAGTCGTTTTTCACCACTGGCGACCAAGCCACTCATACGGTTGTCCTCCCCTTCAACCTGCCGCTACACGGATGCGGCGTCTCTTATGCTATAGGTTCATCCCCCTGATCCGTGAGTTGATGTGGCGTGCTTTACTCGATACAGGCCCCTCAAGGCTATTTCAGGATCGATTAGCACTGTTGTTCCGGTGTCGTGCAGGCACGAGATTATTTCGGGGAACGCGACCCCCAGAGAGGATGACGTAAAACCGTTTTTCGTTGCTATAGTGCAACTTTGCTCAGTACATTGAGCTCCGCCCCCAGGATTCGAACCTAGACTAAGGGCACCAAAAACCCCTGTGCTGCCGTTACACCAAGGCGGATAGACCACCCGATTATGTCACAGTCGCGCGAAGAATCAGAAGCTTAAAGTGTGGAGCTCAACACGTTCTAGAGTACTGCTATGGCAGAAAAACGAGTCCGGATGAGCGGTGTGGCGCGACGTGAGCAACTCATTGAAGTCGGTCGCGCCCTCTTTGCAAAGAAAGGTTTCGACGGCACGTCCATGGAGGAGGCAGCCGCGCAGGCAGGCGTCTCCAAACCAGTCGTCTACGAGCACTTTGGCGGAAAAGAAGGTCTGTATGCGGTGATCGTGGACCGTGAGGTGCAGTCCCTTGTCTCCGCGATCCAGACGTCGCTGGAATCGTCCACGCATCCGCGTGAGATCCTCGAGGCGGCCGCACTGACACTGCTGGATTACATTGAATCGAATACGGATGGCTTCCGCGTCCTCGTGCGCGATACACCCAACGACCGTACATCCAGTTCTTTCTCATCGGTGCTCGGCGATGTTGCGATGCGGGTGGAATACCTTGTGGCCGAACAGTTCGAACGCTCGAATATGGAACCGGGGTGGGCACCGCTGTATGCGCAGATGCTTGTCGGTTTGATCGCGCAGGTCGGGCAGTGGTGGCTCGAAGATCGCTCCATGCCGAAGGAAGTTGTGGCAGCACACGCCGTCAACCTGGTGTGGTACGGGCTGCGCAACCTCAAGACTGATCCGTCATTGCGTATGCATTCTGCGTGAGCCCCCCTCGCGAAAGTATCTCGAAAACAAGTATCTTGGTGTCATGAGAAAAACGCAGCGAGACGAGGTCGATGCGATCGTTCAGGGGTGGGCACGTCAACGCCCGGACACTGACCCCTCCCCCATGCTTGTGCTCTCGCGCGTAGCCAGACTGGCGCGCCATCTGGATCTCAAGCGGCGCGAGGCATTCGCCCAACACGATCTTGACCCGTGGGAATTCGACGTGCTCTCCTCCCTGCGCCGCGCCGGAAAGCCGTATTCGATGACGCCCGGGCACCTCATGGACGAACTGCTCGTCACCTCCGGGACAATGACGAACC
This sequence comes from Pauljensenia sp. UMB10120, assembly GCF_030212035.1. Classification (NCBI taxonomy): domain Bacteria; kingdom Bacillati; phylum Actinomycetota; class Actinomycetes; order Actinomycetales; family Actinomycetaceae; genus Pauljensenia; species Pauljensenia sp. UMB10120. Next base: position 53,634 of record NZ_JASODH010000008.1, read on the forward strand.
GTATTGACCGCCTCGAACGTCGCCACCTTGTAACGCGTTCACCGGCTCCGGATGACCGGCGCGCCGTCCTCGTCACCCTGACCCCCACCGGCAAGAAGCACGTTGATGCGGCGCTGATCTCCCTGCTCGAATGTGAAAAGCAGATTCTGGCGCCGCTTTCCCGAGGCGATCAGGACGATCTTGCTGACCTGCTCAGAATTATCCTCGCATCTTACGAAACGAAGTACTAGCCTAAAAGTAGCGTCCGACCACTACCGCGAGGGGACTTATGACTGACCAACCACCGGCACTCGCATTCGATCACCTGGTCAAGGTGTACGGCAATCTCGTCGCAGTAGGCGACCTGAGCCTGAATATTCCCGCCGGCTCGTTCTATGGAATCGTCGGCCCCAACGGTGCAGGCAAAACCACAACCCTGACGATGGCGACCGGCCTGTTGCGCCCAGATGAAGGAACAGCCTACGTCCACGGCGTTGACATGTGGGCCAATCCAACCGAGGCTAAGAAACTTCTCGGAGTAATGCCTGACGGCATGCATTTGCTGGACCGCCTCTCCGGCCCGGATTTCCTGACCTACGTGGCCTTGCTGCGCGGGATGGACACTGACATTGCGCGCTCACGTACCCAGGACCTGCTCGAAGCCCTGGATCTGACTGAAACGTCTGACAAAATGATCGGCGATTATTCGGCCGGCATGACCAAGAAGATCGCGTTGGGCGCATCCTTGATCCACTCCCCCAGCGTCCTGGTTCTGGACGAGCCGTTCGAATCGGTCGACCCAGTTTCGGCCGCCAATATCCGTGAGATTCTCAAATCGTTCGTGCGCCAGGGCGGCACAGTTGTGCTGTCCAGTCACGTAATGTCAACCGTGCAGAAACTGTGCAGCCACGTTGCGATCATCCATCACGGTCAGGTCGTAATTTCCGGCACGACTGACGAGGTAGCTGCAGGCGGTGACCTCGAAGAGCGCTTCACTCAGATCGTCGGAGGCCGCATCACTCACGAAGGGCTGTCATGGTTGCACTCCTAATGCGGATGAAAGCGAAGCTGACGTGGAACTCGATGAAGCGTCAGACAGCCTTCCTCGTCCTGTCATTCCTGGGGGCCCTGGGCATCGCCGGCTACGTCGGAATGATTGCCGTCGGAGCCGTGTTTTCCATCTTCGAGGGCTACGCCGACCTGGCCAGCGTCATGTTCACTTTGATCAGTGCCTTAGCTGTGCTGGCATGGGTGATAGCTCCTGCGCTTATGGCATCGGCTGACAACACGTTGGATCCGGTTCGCCTCGCACCGTTTGCCGCACCTTCACGGCGTTTCGCGATCGGCATGATTGCCGCAGCTTTCGTGGGATTCGCCGGCATTGGCACTGCGTTATTTCTTCTGATTCCCTTCGTCGCCTGGATTGTCTCCGGCCATGTGGTGGTGGCGCTCGTCAGTGTGATCAGCGCCTGCCTGGCACTTGCCATATCGCTGGTGTGGTCACGTGCCGTGACGACGTGGATGAGCGTTCAGATGACGGCTTCCACCCGTAGGCGCGATCTACAGGGCGTCATCGCAACGGTCGCGCTGTTTCTCTTCGTCACGCCTCTGGGTCTGTACGTCAATGCCGGAATCGACAACTTCAACGCCGCTTTCGTCACCCGACTCGGTACGATCGTCGGCTGGACACCGATGGGCGCCCCGTTCGCGATCAGTCAATCCGTCTATGAAGGCAACTACCTTGTTGCCCTCGCGCGGCTGGCCATTTCACTGGTCACTTTGTGGGCAGGATGGAAGCTGTGGCAGTACGTACTCCCCTTCGCCATGAATGGCAAGGCACGGCCAGTCAGTGCTGAGGCCCGTCAGGCGATTGCAGAGGGACGCCACTTGATCGATCCCACGCAGGCTGCTCCCTCGGCGCGCGCTGACCAGCGCTCCTTCAAGTATGTCGACCCGTGGTTGCGTCTGGGTTTGCCACGGGCAGCGGCCGCGCTGGCGGCCCGCACCAGTCACGAGTTTATCCGCGATCCGCGTCTGCTCTCACAGCTGATCGCGGTCGGCGTCCTGCCCGTGCTGGGTATCGCGATTTCGTTTATGGGGTCGAATTCGGACTTCAGCTTTGGCAACACGTTCGCCATTTTCTTCACGCTCTTTGGTGCAATGCTCTTCGGCGGTGTCGTCGCGACCCTGATGGCATGGGATTCAACGGCGAACTGGCTGAGCATCACTGCTGGAATACGCGGACGCGACGAGCGTCTGGGGCGTCTTGTGGGCGCGTTACCCTCAGCGATCAGCCTCTTCGCCGTTGTCATGGCACTGCTGGCTTTCGCCGCGGGGATTCAAGGGCGTTCGCTCATCTACCTCGCAGTCACCACGGTGCTCCTGTTCTGCGCGACTGCCGGCGCAGGCCAGATCCTGCATGCACGCTGGCTCTACCCTGTTCCTCCGCCCGGCGCGAACCCGATATCGACAAAATCCACCGGCAGCTTCACTGCCACGATGCTGGTGCAGTTCGCCCAGTGGCTCGCGGCTCTTGTGGCGTCTTTGCCGGCCTCAGTCGTTCTGCTACTCGGCTTCTTCGGCATCCTGCCAGATTGGATCGGCTACATCGTTGCCCCAGTCTGGTCGCTGGTATGTCTGGTCGTCGGCGTCATCGTGGGCGGTCACATGTGGGATCGCCACGCAGTGACGCTTCTGCAGCAGATCAAGGCCTGGCCAGGCCACGCGAAGGCGGCCTGATCGGAATCCACGCGCACGATCCCACCATTTACGCAGGTAAGAGGCCATTTATCCTGCTCTTCGAACCCCACACTCACATCATCTCGATTGATATGGGGATTCCGGGGTCTCCTCACCAGCGCATTTTGACGTACCATATGTGCCGATATGGCACATCTTCTCGGCGCAGACAACCTGCATATGGAATACCCCACGACCGTCGTCCTTGATCAGGTCACCGTCGGAGTTGACGAGGGCGACCGAATCGGCGTGGTGGGCCGCAACGGAGACGGCAAATCCACACTCTTGCGGCTACTGACCCGCCAGATCACACCTGACAGCGGTCGCGTCACTCATCGTCGCGACCTGCGCCTGGGATACCTCAGCCAGTCTGATCGTCTGAATCCGTCTCACACCGTCAAAGAAGCACTAGTGGGAGATCGCCCGGAGTATGAGTGGGCGTCCGACGCGAATATCCGATCCATTATTTCTGGACTGGCTTCGGATATCGCATGGGATTCCCTCGTCGGTGATCTTTCAGGTGGACAGCGCCGACGCGTCGATCTTGCGCGCCTGCTTGTGGGCGAGTGGGATGTGCTGATTCTGGATGAACCAACGAACCACCTGGACATCGAGGCGGTCGCGTGGCTGGCTGACCATCTCAAGTACCGGTGGAGTCCGCGCGACGGTGCGCTCATCGTTGTGACGCACGATCGGTGGTTCCTTGATGAGGTGTGCACCCGCATGTGGGAGGTGCATGACACAACGGTTGAACCGTTCGAAGGCGGATACGCAGCGTACGTCCTGCAGCGTGTGGAACGTGACCGGATCGCGGCTGCGACCGAAGCGAAGCGCCATAACCTGATGCGCAAGGAACTTGCCTGGTTGCGTCGCGGAGCGCCGGCGCGCACGTCCAAGCCGAAGTTCCGTATCGAAGCGGCGAATGAGCTGATCGCTGACGTACCGCAGGTGCGCAACCCGATTGAACTGCAGCGGCTATCTGTGGCACGCCTGGGCAAACAGGTGGTGGATCTGCTGGACGTGTCGGTTTCGTTTGAAACGAACGAGGTTCTGCGCGACGTGACGTGGAGGATCGCACCCGGAGAGCGCAGCGCTATCCTCGGCCCGAACGGTGCGGGCAAGTCAACCCTGCTCAACGTCATCAGCGGTGCGCTGAAGCCGACGTCGGGGCGAGTACGTCAGGGTAAGACTGTTCGTATCGGAGTGCTCGACCAGCAGTTTTCGCAGCTGGATGAGATCTCGGGTGACCGCGTGCGCGAAGTGCTTGGCCGCACCAGAACAACGTTCGTCGTGGACGGTAAGGACACCACTCCAGCGCAGATGCTGGAGCGCCTCGGATTTCGCCACGAGCATCTGTCAGCGCGCGTCGGAGAACTGTCGGGCGGGCAGAAACGCAGGCTGCAGATTCTGCTCGTCCTGCTTGACCAACCCAATGTCATGATTCTGGACGAGCCGACCAACGACGTCGATGCCGATATGCTGACCGCCCTGGAGGACGTCCTCGACACGTGGCCGGGCACGCTGCTGGTTGTGTCGCACGATCGGTACCTGATTGAGCGCGTCACCGACCAGCAATACGCCATCATTGACGGTACGTTCCGCCATCTGCCCGGTGGGGTCGAGCAGTACCTGAAGATCCAGGGCCAGACTGAGCCCGCGGAACCATCACCTCCTGAGGAGGAAACCGAGAATTCCGGCGCTCGCGCCTACGCTGCACAAAAAGAGCTGTCAGCGCTGGAGCGAAAGATGGACCGCCTGACACGCCAGGACGAGGATCTGAAAGCGCAGATGGCAGACCATGATCCGACTGACTACGTCGGACTGCAGGATCTTGCCGACAAGGCGCGCTCCGTCCAGGACGAGGTTGACGAACTCGAGGCACAGTGGCTGGAGCTGTCCGAAAAGCTCGAGGGCTAGGCGTAACTATTCGTTATCTTCCATGATCCGCACACCTTGCACGTTAGGCAGATCCGCGAGGGTGGCGAGCGTGGAAGCCTGGTCGACCACGACCCGCGAATGCATTCTGATGTAAGCGGTCAGTGTCTCGGAGGAGCGACTGGTGGAGGTGCTGACGTTTTCCACGCTCCACCCTTCGCGTGCCAGCTCGGACAGGATGCTTCGGAGGACGCCCTCACCTTGCGGGTACGAGACACACAGGATGTTTTCGTCTTCACTGCCCTTGCGTCGGAACAGCCGTGCGAAGGGTGAGAGCACCCAGATGACCACGAAGTGGAATACGGTTCCTGCCAGTGCAAGCCACCACAGGCCCGCTCCGCATGCCATACCGATCGCCGCAGTTTCCCAGATCGTTGCTGCGGTCGTAAGTCCGCGGATTGCCCCATGGCGTGTCAGGATGATTCCGGCTCCTAGGAAACCGATTCCGGAAACAACCTGGGCAGCGACCCGTGATGGATCCACCCGCACGATTCCCTCGCTCAGCACGTCACTGAATCCATACTTGGAAATCAGCATCATGAGCGCCGCTGTCATACCGACGATGGCTTGCGTACGTATGCCCGCGCTTTTCCCGAGGATCTGGCGTTCCAGACCTATGATCGCAGACAGCACCAACGCTGCCAGCAGAAGAAGTATCTGAGTTAATTCACCTGATAAATGCATTTTCATCACTTTAAATAAAAAACTGCTAGTGGCTCGAAAGTATACGTACCTTCTTGGTGGTTTTGATGGACCGTCACAACTGCAGCATGGTCGAGAGCCATGGTATAGAAAAGCGATTGGGACGAGCGGTGACGATATTCCACAGTATTGATCTTGTCGATCTGATCGACAAGATCACGGGAATCAGCATCAGCAATCCCGTATGCCAAAGTCAGGTGAGCCCGTGGTACACCCGAAAAGTGAGCGGCCTCATCACCAAGGACATCAATTGCGCATTGACGCACACCCTCGACGAAGTGATTCCACGCCGTGGTGGGTCGCGAATAGCACACTACTGAATCTTCAGTGACCTCAGGTAACTGGAACTCCAGGTTTGGGCATCGCCACTGCGCGAAGTGCCGTCTGATCGCTTGACCGAGCAAAGGAATTTTCTTTCTTATTTCCCCATCATCGGCAAAATACGGCAGTCGCTGGACCGTGGCATGCAGAGAGTCCCGTGGCTGCACTGCACAGATGCTGCTTTCTGTCAGTACCTGAAGGTATGGCGCAACCAGATGGGTAAAATTCCGCTCCGGCAAGGCGTAAATATGAAGTTGTCCAGAGGGATTGTCCCAGTTTTCTGGTGCTTTTGCGAAAAAATCGCGCATCTTTTCCTACTTATCTGTCAATGATTGCGTCGCCACACCTGCGACGGAGTCCAGCGAATCGGAAGATGGTGTTGCCCAGGATGCCAGCAGCGCCCTGTCTCGGGTGCCAGCGTGGCGACACCCGCACGATTCACCAAAAACAATGTCGAAGCCACTGGCGAAGGATCGTGGCTGGCGGTTCAACGACGTATCCGAAAGGATGTGGAATGCAAGCTCAGCCATTTCTCCCCAGGGCTGTCGAACAGCAGTCAACGACGGCACGGAATAGCCCGTATCCGATGACCCATTGAGAGCAACCAAAGCGAGATCCGTCGGAATGCGTATATGCAGATCCGAGCACGCGGCCATCACTCCTAGAGCCTGCCGTTCATTGCCTGCCACAACTGCTTGGGGAACGTGCCCCTGCGCGTACTTATCAATGAGCCATTGATATCCGGCTATTCTCGAGTAGGCGCACCATGAGATGTGCGGTGATGACAGATCGCTGCCAATCGCATTGCACCACCCCTGGGCCCGAACGAATGAATTCTCCATTCCCTCGGGCCCGGTCATCATATCGATGTGATCGTACCCATGTCGGAGCAGATGAGTGGTCAGCTCGAAAACTGCCCGAGTTTCATCAATTCTGACTGACGGGCATTTCGAATCCGAATCTGCATATGTGAGAACCACTGCGGGAATGCCGGTTCCGTCAAACACGTCGAGGGCAAGTTTCTCAACTGTTCCCATATAGATCACGCCATCCACTTGCTGTCCAATCAGGGACTGCAGGAGTCGACGTTCCCTCTCAGGGTCATCAGCGGAGTCACCGACGATGATCAATTTTCCCTGCTCGAGCGCCTTCGCCTGAAATGCGTGCGCAATTTCTGCAATGAACGGGTTCGTGATATTAGGAAGAACAAGCCCATAGTTGCCGCTCTTTCCAGAGGCCAGAATACGCGCCGCATGATTAGGCGAATATCCCAGCTTGTCGATCGCGGCAAGCACTCGCTTGCGGGTTTCTTCAGCAACGGGCCGAGGGCCATTGTTCACTGTGTATGTCACAACAGCTACTGATGTCCCTGCCTCGCGGGCAACATCCTCGCGAGTCGGCCTCTTGCTTTTCATCTGCCTCTCCACGCCGTGTGGCAACGCGTCTTACACGTTACGGGTCTTCCACCCATTATTGGCCAATTCCTCGAGTTCTTCGAGAGACTTGCCTTTGGTTTCAGGAGCTAGGAAGTAAGACACAATCAACCCCACTACCGCTACCCCCGCGAAGAGCCACGTTGAGCGCGACATTCCCCAGTTTTCCACCATCACGGGGAACACTGTGACGCCCAAGATCGCGCCGATACGGCTGATAGATCCCGCAAAACCAGTACCGGATGCACGCAGACGGGTCGGGAACAGCTCGTTTGGATAGACCATGTCCAGCACGCCGGGACCTAGGTTCGCCAGAAGGATAGCTCCTGACAGCAGGAAGATAAGCAGGCCAATTGATGGGTTATCAGTCAGCGCCAGTGCCACGAGGACGACGATCATACCGGCGAAGCACCATAGAATCTGCGGACGGCGACCGATCTTTTCGACCGTGTACATGCCAATGCCGGCGCCGGCAACACCCAGCAATGCGATGATCGACGAACCAATGTAAGCCAAGATGGTGTTCCCCTGAGTGAACGGTTCCAGAATTGACGGAGTGTACATCTGAATGCCATAGAAGGACACGGCAAAGGCAAACCAGAATGTGCAGCAGAAAATGGTTGAACGAATCATATTGGGGCTGAAGAGCTCCCACCACGTCCCATACACGCGCGACTTAGACTGCATCGACTCCTGTGCGGACTCTGCTAGCGTGTCATTTTCGTCGAAGTAGGCACCCTGAATGGCTGTGATCTCACGCATCACACTGTTAGCTTCCTCGATCCGCCCGTGTTCACGCAGCCAGCGAGGCGATTCAGGAACTTTGTGACGCAGAACCAACGTAATTGCCGCCAGAACGGCACCCAATCCCAGCATCCATCGCCATGCGGATTCCCCTAACGGATGCATGGCAATGCCTGTCATGTACGCGCAGAAAGCTCCCACCTGCCAGAACAATGACATGAGGATGATGAAGCGTCCACGACGCTTGGGAGCAGTGAATTCAGCGGTAATGGACGATGAGATTGGGTAATCCGCACCAATGAACAGACCCAACAGGAAACGTGTTGCGATTAGCTGCCACGCATTTTGCGTCAACGCTGCCAACAGGGCGAAAATCACGAATCCGCTCAGGTCAATCATGTACATCTTGCGCCGACCCAAGGAGTCAGCCAGTTTTCCGCCGAACATCATGCCAAGGAACATGCCGACGATCGCAGAAGCAGCGACGATGCCTTCAATTCCTCCGGAAATTTCCCACTGTCGTTTCAAACCTGGCAGGGCCACTGCAATGACGGATACATCGAATCCATCAAGGAACATTCCTGCACCTGAAAGTACCGCAACCTGACGTTGGAACTTCGATCCTGACGCAGCCGGTGCGGCGTCTGCTCGAGTACTCATTTACATCTCCTCATTGAGCGAAGAAGCAGAACTATTGACGCGCATTGTCTACGCGCGTAGCTAAAGAGTATAACTCGTTCTCAGCAGGGTCAAATCTCCCCAGTTCGCGCCCGTTAGACACAAAACCGGCGCCGGGGAGTTCCTCGGCGCCGGCCTCGTACAAGATCTCTTACTTCTTGTTGGAGAAGTCGTTCAGCTCGTACTGTTCGGCAGCGTTTTCAGGTGTGATCGGGGTGGTTTCAAGGACCTGCCTGGCCTCGACCGGCTCGCCCTTGATCATCGCCAAAATGGTGTCGACTGTTTCCCTGGCACCTGTCGGATAGATGAAGGTACCTGCAAGCTGGCCTTCCTGAACGGCTCGAATGCCACCGTCAGGAATTGCGAGGCCGTCAATACCGATGAACTTGATGTCGTCGGCTTTGCCGGCACCTGCCGCAGCCAGGTAGGCGCCCAGCGCCATTGGGTCATTGTGCGCGTAGACCAGGTCAATGTCTTCACCGGACTGCAGCCACTGCTGCATGATCTTGGTGCCCTCTTCCTTGATCCACTTTGCGTCCTGATCCTTGACGATCTCGATCTTCGGGTTCGCAGCGATTGCGTCACGGAAGCCCTGGTCGCGGTCGATCTGAGGCTGGTTCGAGGTAATGCCTCGCAGCTCGACGACCTTACCGCCATCAGGCAGAAGCTGGAGTGCCAGTTCACCTGCGGCCTTACCGATTGCCACGTTGTCACCGCCAATGAAGGAGGTGATGCAGTCCGTGTTCACAGCGCGGTCCAGCACGATCACCGGGATACCTGCTTCACATGCCTGCTCAACTGGCGGGGTCAACGGGTCAGACTCGTTAGGCGAGACGATCAGAATGTCAACGCCCTGCTGAATGAACTGCTGGACCTGACTCACCTGACGTGAGGAATCCTGCTGAGCGTCAGCAATCGGCAGCAACTCAAGGTTCGATTCCTGCCCGATGTAATACTCCAGCTGTGCGTTGATCTGCGCACGATATGGCTCAGCGTTGTTGGCCTGTGAGTACCCGATGACGTACTTGTCCTTTTCGGGCAGCAGACGTCCGTCGCTTGCGCCAGCCGCGCTGCTCTGATCAGTTGTGGCACTCGATGCGCCTTCATCTGCCTGTGAGCCGGATGTCGACTGGTCGTTGGTTGCGCACGCGCCGAGCGATGCTGCGGCGACCAGGGCACCCGCCAGGAGTACCGGTAGTTTGCGTCGCGTGATTGTCATGAGAGCTCCTTCGCTTTCTTAGTGTTGTGTTTACCTTGGTGTGGACTTCCCCCTCGGCCTACTCCTTCGCGTGTGGCGTCGAGGATGCCTTAACGGGATGCGCGGTTCGTCGTTTCAGGCGAGCCGCAGCGTTGGGAATGAGGTCGGGATGTTGGATCACAACGGCGACCACGAGGATGATGCCTTTAATGATCATCTGCCAGTTGGCACTGAAGTTGTTCAGGCCCAGCACGTTGTCGAGCAGGGTCAGGATCAATGCGCCGATCGACGTTCCGATCACTGTGCCTCGGCCGCCAGCCAGGCTCGCACCACCGATGACGACGGCTGCAATCGCGTCCATCTCGTAGGTCATGCCGGCTTGAGGATCTGCTGATGCGTTATAAGCCGCGTTAATCGGACCGGCCAGGCCGCACAGCAAACCAGAGATCATGAAGACAATGACGAGCACTGCTTTGACGTTCACACCCGACAGGCGCGCCGCCGTGGGATTGCCGCCCACCGCATACACGTGCCGCCCGAACGTCGTGCGTGACAGCAGCAGATGGACGAGGATAATGACCACGATCAGCGCCAGCACAGGGAAATACCCTATTAACGGTATAGGGAACAGGGTTTCGCCTGGCGTCCCCAGCATTCGGAACTGTTGAGATCCCGGAGCCACCTCCCCGTCCGGTCCAATCACATTCGTTCCGATCGACACGTTATGGGAGAACTCGCGGGTAAAGCCTCGTGCGATCGTCATGATGGCCAGCGTCATGACAAACGACTGGATCTTTAAGTACGCGGTGCCGATACCGCTGATGATGCCGAAGAGGGCGCCCACAGCCATTGACGTGGGAACAATCGCGATCACCGGCCAGTTCATTTCCGTCAGCAGCCATGCTGACGTGGTTGAACCGACTGCCATGACTGCGCCCACCGACAGATCGATGCCGCCGGTGATAATGACCAGAGTCATTCCCACCGCCAGGATGCCTCGCGGAGCGAAGTACCCAATGGCGTTCGTCAGGTTTCCTATGTCCGCGAAGCGCCCTCCCTGGCTCCACAGTCCAATCAGGACGATCAGGAGAAGGCCGATATAGCCTTGGGACTGGCTCAACATCAGGAGCCATTTCTTGCGCTGCACGACCGCACCCGATCCGCGCTGCGACTGTGTGCTCATGGGGTTGTTCTCCTTCACTATTTAGCAGTTTCGATGGCATCGACGGCGGGCGCATCCTCTCTGACTGCCTGCCCTTGAATCGGCATTGCCGCGGTGAGTAGGTCTTCCTGAGTGGCTGTGCCGGCGTCAAATTCAGCGGTGATTCTTCCTTCGCACAACACCACGATTCGGTCGCACATTCCCAGTAATTCGGGAAGCTCTGACGAGACAACGATGAACGACACTCCCTGCGATGCCAGCTGCGCAACAAGTTCGTAAATTTCGGCCTTCGCACCGACATCGATACCGCGTGTCGGCTCGTCGAGCAAGATCACTTCCGGGTTGGTCAGCAGCCATTTTCCGAGGACGACTTTCTGCTGGTTTCCACCCGACAAGGTGCTCATGAACGCATCCATCGACGGGGTCTTCACCCCAAGAGTCTGAACCTGCTCCTCGCTCGCCTTCTTTTCTCGAGTTTTCTTCACCCATCCGCCTATGCCGGCAAAATCCGACAGGGCGGGGAGCGTCATATTGAAGCGCACGGAGTTTTCCAGGATCAGGCTCTGCAGTTTTCGATCTTCACATACCAGGGCAATCCCGGCGTCGATACTGCGTGCGGGCGTCCGCTTGGTCAGCGCCTTGCCGTTCAGGGTGACCTGACCGATCATGTCCGAGGATGGGAGTGTTCCAAAAATGGATTCGAGTACTTCTGAGCGACCAGCTCCCATCAGGCCGGCGATTCCCAGCACTTCGCCGGGCTCAACCGACAGCGAGATGTCGTGCAGTGCTGCCCGCGACTCGCGCGCATTGGGCATGAGGGAGAGGTGCTCCACCGTCAGTCTGGCTTCGCCACCCTCGGCGCGGGCACCGGTTTCCTCGGGACGCTGGTGCAGTTCCGAGATCGGACGACCCACCATCATGTGGATCAGTTCTGATCGACTGACGTCCTTCATCTCGCGTTCACCGATGAACTGTCCATCTCGCAGGACTTCGACCCGGTCAGCAATCTCTTCGAGTTCTTCCAGACGGTGAGAGATGTAGATGATGCCGACTCCCTCGGATGCAAGTGACCTGACAACCTCGAACAGGCGTTCAACTTCAGCATCTGCCAGCGCCGACGTCGGTTCGTCCATGATCAGGATTCGGGTGTTCAGGCTCATCGCCTTTGCCACTTCAATGAGCTGCTGTTCTGCCAGTCGGTATTGACGCACGAACTTTCTAGGATCTAGATCCAGCCCGACTCGCGCCAGCAGATCCCGGGCCATCGAAATCGTGCGCTGTTTCTTGACCCACCCTCCGGTCGCCTGTTCTCGTCCGAGCCAGATATTGTCTGCCACTGACATGTCGGGGACGAGGTTCAGTTCCTGGTGGATGGTGGAAATCCCCAGCTGTTGTGCGGTGCTGGGGCTATGCAGCGTGACCGGCTCTCCGTCGACCTTGATGTGACCGTCGTAGTCGTTGAAGACTCCAGAGAGCACGTTGATCAGCGTGGACTTGCCTGCTCCGTTTTCTCCCAGCAGTGCCACAACTTCACCGGCGCCCAGGCGCAACGACACATTGTCGAGTGCTCGCACTCCTGAAAACGATTTCCCGATATGGTGCATTTCGAGCAACGGTGCAGTCACGACGCGCCTCCGATTCGCCATTGATGTCAAGCGCCTGGATTGATCTCCACACCGTATACCAGCTGTTTACACGACTCAACGATTTCACAGGTAACGGTTTAGCGACATTAGTATTACTATAACCTATATATCACATTGCATTTACTATGCACAATCGCTTGACACTCATTTTTGCTCCATTTAAGCTGATTTTGCCCGAAAACGAAGTGGCGATGCCGCCACTCGACCCAAGGATCAATGATGAATCACCTCTCTCGACCGGGAAAGATCGCACTGGCCGCGTCAACAGCCCTGCTGCTCAGCATCGGCGGACTCGCCCAGGCAGCGCCACCCGACGAAAATCCCACAACAGGTTGGCAAACCTACACTGACATCACTCACCTTCCGGAACTGAGCACCGGCACGCAGAGCCGCCAGTTCTCAAGCTTTGATCGCGAAGGCGGCAACGACCACGACGGATTCAGCGGAAAGTACTCCTGCCTGCGCACCACCGATGAAGGATGCGTGCTGGCAGAAGCCACAGGCGCCGGCGAAATCCAATCCATCTGGTCAACGTGGGATCGTGGCGACGTCACCAAGGCCGGCAACATCATCATCGAACTCGACGGCACAGTCGTTCTCAATGCACCGTTCCAGGACGTTGTCGAAGGTAAAGCCGGCGCACCGTTCATCTATCCGTTCGTCGCCGACAAGATGCAAACCTCCGGTGGCGTGTACATCAAGATCCCCATGCCCTACCGCGAATCCATGCGCGTCACGGTGCAGAACAATCCGTTCTTTTACCATGTGTCGTACCGCTCGTTCGCCACCGCTGACGGCATTTCGACCTTCGATCCCTCCAACGTGCCCACCGACCTGCTCGAACAGACTAAGACTTGGGGTACGGAGTCGCCGGCCTCCCTCGTCAATGAGCCGAACCTGCACGCAGACTTCAGTCTTGCTCCGGGCGAATCCACAACAATCGCGACGCTGGATGAACCCGGAATGGTCCAGGCCTTCACCCTTGGTCTGCCAGGCCTCAAGGGCGCGCCGGCACCTGAGCGCATGAACGATGACGGTCGCGCAACGAAAGATTCGACCAGCTTCACCGTGGCGATTGATCCCGCGAACGAGGGAGTCACGCTCACGCGCCGCTATGACCCGATTTCACCTGATCAGAAGGCACGCATCCTGGTTGACGGCACGCAGGCCGGCCAGTGGGATGGCACCGAAGGCAAATCAGGGGTGTGGCGCGAAGAATCGGTTGAACTGCCCGCCGACGCCACCGCAGGCAAGTCATCGATCCGCATCACCAACGAGTTCATCTCTGCGGGCAACGACTTCAACGAATTCCGCTACTTCGTCGACTCCAAGGTGGGCGGCGACATGATCCGGACCGACGAAGTCGACGTTGGCGAGGGAACCGACGAATCGCGCGCCTCTGAACAAGCTCACGACTATTCGATCGTGAACGAACGTTGGCACGGAGACCGGACCTATGCGCGCGAAAATACAAACCCCGCTGACGCCGAGCAAATCGCGGCGTCCGACGATTTCCTGACGAATACACATATCCAGATCCACGCCGACGGCCAGTTGACCGTCGACGCGCCGATCGGAGAATTCTTCGGTACCGGTCTGGGTCAGGCGCCCGTTACCTCGCTGATGTTCGGTGTCGATCCCGAAACAGGGACATATTCGTCGTGGTGGCCGATGCCGTTCGGCAAGACGATGACGATCTCACTGGTCAACAACTCTCAGTACACGCTGAACAACGGTACGTGCGATGTCACATTCAACGCGGATGCGAGTGTGGCCGAGCGTTTGAGCGGACCGGTCCCCTCCCTCGGATATTTCTACGCCACGCACCACGCGGGTCCGACCGAAGACGGGCGCGACTGGGTGTTCCTCTCAACTGAAGGCCAGGGCCGCTTCATGGGAGTCAGCCACACCATGTCCTCGTCACAGGGCGACGGCAACGTTCGCGGCTACCTGGAAGGCGATGAGCGCATCTACGTTGACGGGCTGCGCACCCCACAGTGGCACGGCACCGGCAGTGAAGATTTCTACGAGGGTGGCTGGTATTTCGATTACGGACCGTTCTCCGCATTTACCAACGGTGCGCCACTGGAGAAGATCGCTGGAACGTACGGCTGTGACTATCAGTGCGACTCGGCCTACCGACTGCTGATCGGTGATGCGATCGATTTCCAGAGCTCGATCAGCGCCGGATTGGAGCACGGGCCGGATAATCGCCATCCAGCTGAATACTCTTCGACCGCTTTCTGGTACGGCCACGCGGCTGCGCCTGTACTGACCCTTACTGATTCACTCAACATCACCGACGTGGACAGCGAGGCGGCTCACGCGTACTCAGGTGGCGGCGAACCGCGCTCCCTGACCAGCACATTCGAAGGCAACGATGACACGGTCAGCGTGACCGATTCTCTGCGCGACTCGGCTGATCCGATCACTTTCACCGCGGCAGTCAAGAAGTCGAATCAGGGTGTACGCCTGCATCGCATGTCGGACCAGTCGAGTGGCTATCAAAGCGTCGATGTGGCCGTGAACGGCATGCATGTCGGCACGTGGCTGCAGCCCCTGGCCAATCAGACTCATCAGTGGCTGGAGGACACGTTCGAAATCCCCCGCGCCATCACTGAGAACGTCGATAGCATCACGGTTGAGCTGACTCCGCGCGATGGTTCGGCACCGTGGAGTGCTGCGCGCTACGAGGTGTACACGATTGGCGGCGAAGAGGCGGCGACGCCAGTCGAACCGCCGGAACCGGCTGAACCGCCCGCACCGCCTACATCGCCCACGACTGGCGAGCGTCCTCAGGCCGACAAGCCGCCTCGCCTCAGCGCGACCGGCTCGTCTGCACCGATCCTCGCACTCACAGCACTTGGAGCGCTGGGCGCAGGAGCGTGCGCACTGTCAGTTCGCAGACGCCACTGAGCCGTGGGCGGGGCCGCGCGTGGTGATGACCCGATCAACCTGATCAACCTCACGCCATGCTGCGGCCACGCTGTCAGCGGCGCGTTCGTCGGCAACGAGGGCTGCAACTGTTGGCCCCGATCCGGACAGGATCACCGCGAGCGCGCCGCTTTCGCGTCCGATCTCAATCGTGTCGGCCAGTTCGGGTCGCAACGTGAACGCGGCCGCTGCCAGGTCGTTATGTAAGTAAGGTGCCGCCTCGCGCGCACTGGCGGTGAGTGCGGCGAGCGTCTGTTCGTCTGGCCGGGTGAGTTCGGCCCATTCACCCATCTCATCGCGCCGCCTGAAAACCTCCGGCGTCGATAAACCTTCGTGGGCGGTTGCGCATACCCACAGGTGTTCATGTTCGCTGTCCAGGACCTGCATATGGTCGCCATGCCCGGTTCCCAGCGCGATTCCGCCGACCAGGCAGGCCGGCACATCCGCGCCCAGCGTGCGGCCGACCGCCTGGAGCTGATCTGCGTCCAGTCCTAATTCCCACAGTTCGTTGCAGGCGACGAGGGTGGCTGCCGCATCCGCTGACCCACCGGCCATTCCACCGGCAATCGGCACGCGCTTATCAACGTTGATCCTCACGCCTGCCGCGGTTGACGCCCACGGGCCGCTTTGCGCCAGGCGCTGCAGGGTACGCGCGGCTCGTGCCGCCAAGTGCCGGTGCGGGTCGAGCTCGTTCATCATGGCGCTTGCCTGACCGTCTACCTCGCCCTCTGGCGTGTACACGGTTGTCGATACCGCGATTCCGGGGGTGCGAGCCGTTGTCACTGTGACGGTTTCACGCAGGTCGAGCGCCTCGAACACGCTGATCAGCGGGTGATATCCGTCTTTTTCCGGCGCGCCGACGCGCAGCAGCATGTTGACTTTGCCCGGGGCGCTGGCCTGAGCTTCACGCATGTGCCTCTCCGTTTCGTGTGGAGGTGTAGGCTCCCTCGGGCGTGGAGGGATCGTGTCTGGCGGCGACGATAAGCCTGCCGAGGTCGACGAACTGGTCGATGGACAGCGTTTCGCCACGAGCCTGCGGGTCGATGCCGGCACGGGTGAGAAGGTCGGCGGCCGCTTCCCCCGATCCCGCCCAGTCACGCAGGGCCGCGCGCAGAGTCTTGCGTCGTTGCCCGAATGCGCGGTCGATCGCATCGAATGTGGCGTCGCGCAGGACAGCGTCACCCAACGGCTCATCGCGCCTGGTGAGCCGCACCAGTGCGGAATCAACGTTCGGAATCGGCCAGAACACGGCGCGCCCGATGCTTCCGGCTCGTTCAGCGTGGCCGTACCACGCGGCTTTCAGGGAGGGAACACCATAGGTTCGTGAGCGGGGCCCGGCGACGAGGCGGTCGGCAACCTCTGCCTGCACCATAACCAGGACATCGCGCAGCGTCTCGAAGCGTTCGAGCAGTCGCAACAGTACCGGCACAGCCACGTTGTATGGCAGATTGGCGACAAGTTTGGTGGGCGCAGCGTCGCCCAACTCGTCCGGCGTCACTTTCATCGCATCCATACAGGTGACGGTGAGGCGCTCTGTTGCCTCGGGCATGCGGGCCCGAACGGTTTCCGGCAGCGCACGAGCCAGGCGTGGATCAATTTCGACCGCATCGACATGTGCGCCGGTTTCCAGGAGCGCCAGTGTGAGCGACCCCAGTCCCGGCCCGACCTCAAGCACGTGGTCATCTCTCCCTACGCCACCTGCTCGCACGATGCGTCGAACGGTTCCGCCGTCGTGCACGAAGTTCTGCCCCAGCACTTTGGTCGGGCGAATGTCGAGGGCAGCCGCGATTGCGTGGATCTCGGCAGGTCCCAGCAGCGCGGATCGTTCGTCTGTTTCGTTCACGTCACGAGGGTATCGCGTGAGCGCGGATCAGTACCAACCGACAGAATTGGAATGCCCAAGCGCGCCGCATGGGGTTCCGTAGCGGCCGGCGATGTATCCCAGGCCCCACGTGATCTGCGTGGCCGGATTCGTCTGCCAGTCAGCACCGGCAGATGCCATTTTCGATCCGGGGAGAGCCTGCGGAATACCGTAGGCGCCTGACCAGGCGTTAGCGGCATAGGGGTTCCAGTGCGATTCGCGATCCCACAATGTCAGCAGGCACTGGAATTCACTGTCTGACCAGCCACGCTGACTCATCATGTGCTGCGCGATGCCGCGCGGATCTTCGCCCGAGTATGTTCCGGTCGGTGTCGAGCTGATCGTCAGCCCTTCGGCTTCGGCGATGCCACGAATCTCATCGAGTTCGGCTTGGCTTGAGATGTCACCGGGTTTGGCTCGGAATCGTACGGACTTGCGGCCATCTGATTCAGTGCCTTCTTCCAACTGGGCTTTCGGATCGATGCCGGCGGCCAGGAGAGCTTCGGGCGTGACTTTCCTGGTGCCGACGGTGACGATTTCCGGTCGCGGTTCCGCTTTCTTGTCGGCCGACAGCACGGCTGAGTAGGTCACTTCGCCGTCGACTGTTTCCTGCCACACCACAGAGCTGTTGGCACCGTGTGTGCCTTCCTGTTCAACGATGCGTTCGCCTTCGAACAGTGCGTCGGACTTGCGTTCTTCTTTCGAGAAGTTCACCGGGGTGTCTGTGCTGACGCGTCCGCGGGTGACGGGCTGGACGCGCACGGACAGTTCGCCGTTTGCCGATTCGAGGGTGACCCGGTCCAGCGGTGACAGCTTGATTCCGTTGTTTTCAATGACGTGTCGTATGTCCTGGCCTGCCCGGACGGCAACATTCTGGATCACGTTGCCGTTTGTTTCAATGACTGGCAGTGTGCGTGCGCGTGATACGAGCGGTTGGAGTTCGGCTCGCATCGAGGAGCGGCTCGCGCCTATCGCCACGGTGGATCCGTAGGTGTCGGCATCTGCTAGGATCGTGTCAATTGAGCTGGACGTCGACCATACGGTGCGTTCTTCGCCGTCGATCGTCAGGTCGTAGGGTTTGGCCGTGCGCACAACGACATGGTCAACTGACGCGATGTTTTCGCTGGGTGTGGGCGAGATCAGGTCGTGTTCACCGACCTGTACGTCGATGCTGGCGAGCGCGTCGGAGACTGTGCCGCCCCACACGGTGACAGGCTGACTGACTCCGTCGACTTCGAGCATCACTGTGTGACGAGCCTGAGCAATACCACCAACCGCGATGCCGGCTACTGCAAGTGACGCTGCACTTGCTGTGGCAATGATGCGTCGCGGGGTCACGGCAGGCTCCTTCCAATCGGCTGTTCCTACCGTAACCGTTTTGTGACTATTTGTGGAGTCGGACCGGAAAATTGTGGTGAGTTGCGCGCTCAGTACAGGCCGAGGCTTGCCGCGCATGCTGGCCACTGGCCCCATCCAGCTGCCGCCTGCAGTGCCTGAGCGCGGGCAGTTTGCTCAGCTGCCGATGCGTCCGAGGGCAGGCCGGTGCCGCCCATCGATTGCCACGTGGGCAAAGTGAACTGGTACATGCCGTAGAATCCGTTGCCCGTGTTGGTCGCCGGATTTCCGCCGGATTCACACTGAGCCAACGCGGCCCACACGTCCGAACCAGCAGTGGTTGCGGGAGCTGCAGTCGGCGTGGAAGCTGTCGTCCTCTGTTGGGCGGCCGCTTTCTTCGTTCCCACCGCGACGATCTTGCTTTGCGGGTCGGTCTTGCTTGTCGATACGGCTGCCGACACGGCGATTTCTCCGCCGACTTTTTCCTCAAAGTACTTGGTCGTCACCGAGCCGTCTTTGCCTTCCTGAATAACCGACGTCGCTCCTTCAATCAGGGTGTCGTCTTTTCGCTCTTCAGTTTGGAACGGCACTGCGTCGGTCTGCGTGCGGTAGCCGCGCTCAACTCGTGTCACGATGATCGTGATGGTGCCGCCGCGGTTTTCCAGCTTCACGCGGTCCAACGGGCTTGTTGTGACGCCCAAGCGAGCCAGGATTGAAGCCGTGTCGTCACCGGTTTCGGCAGCTGTGTCAAGGGTCTTGCCGTCTACCTCAACCTTGATGCGTTCGCCGGGCGCTGCCAGCGGCAATGTGGCACGGGCAAAGGATCGGTCAGCGGCGATGATCGCTGTGCCGTGCTGGGAGAATTCGTCCAGTAAATCGGCCATTGATCCTGCTGTGGACCACAGTTCCACCTGGTTCCCGTCCAGATCCACCGTGTACGGCGATGCAGTCCGTACAACGACGGTGTCACCGTTGGATACTCCCTCGCCCATCGCCGGTGCGACCAGATCGTGAGGGCTGACTTCAACGCCTGCAGCATTGATGACGTCTGAGACGGTGCGGGAGAATCCGCTGACGGGCTGCGAGACTCCGTCGACCTCGAGGGTCACGGTGTTGTGTGCTGCTGCTGCGCCCACTCCGGCCACGCCCACAACTGCGAGCGATGCGGCGGATGCGGCTGCGATAACGGTTCGTCGGCTCGGTGAGAATTCCAAATTCACAAGTGTCCTGAGGTCGTTCGGCTCCGTCGGGCAGACGGACTGACTGGTGCCACACTAATAGGTTTTACCCAAACGTGACATCCGACGTCGCACATCTCACATGCGTCGCGTTTGCTTTTCGCCGTCGCACGTGGTTGCGTCCACCCCTTACGTCCACGCGCCGTACACGTGTGTCGTATTGCGCCACAACCGGTCACACGCAGCAGCTTCGTCGACGTTCCATAGCTCGGCAACTGCCCGCACGGTGTGGACAATTGAGTAAGTCGCGTTCGGATGACCACGCCACGGCACTGCTGTGAGATAGGGCGCATCAGTTTCGACCAGCACGAGTTCGGGCGGAAGTTCGACCAGCGCTTGACGAAGGTGGGCGTTAGCCGGATACGTCATATTGCCGGCAAATGACGCATACCACCCGTTCTTCGCCAGTTCGCGCGCCATTGCCGCGTCGCCGGAGTAACAGTGAAAGACGATGAGCTGGTCGGCCGTGGCGGTTTCGTTCAGGATCGCGAGTGTGTCTTCATGCGCATCACGATCATGAATTTGCAACGGCAGGCCTGCCGCGGCTGCGAGTCG
Organism: Pauljensenia sp. UMB10120; assembly: GCF_030212035.1. NCBI lineage: Bacteria > Bacillati > Actinomycetota > Actinomycetes > Actinomycetales > Actinomycetaceae > Pauljensenia > Pauljensenia sp. UMB10120. The sequence continues at coordinate 74,094 of NZ_JASODH010000008.1, forward strand.
AATGTGCGCGCGGAATGATTCCGCCTGCGCTTGTTTGCCGGCATCGGCTGTACGGAAGTAGTCGAGTCCGGTTTCACCGACGGCAACGACGACCGGGTCATTCAGACGCCGTTCAACCTCCGTGAGTGCTTCGTCCAGCGGAACGTGGTGCTGTTCAACGTGCGGGACGAGGCCATCTGGCGACGGTTCAGCAATCCCGGCATGCAATGCTGCTTCGTTGGGATGAATCGCAAGCGCCACTCGTATCGCGAGGCCGGGCGCGCCCTCACGCGCAAGCTGCATCGATCCGTGGAAGTCAGGGATTTCGCAGGCAGAGGTGATGAGTCCGCGCACACCGACCTGCTGAGCGCGCTCGAGCTGTTCGTCAAGCGCCAGCCTGATTCCCTCAGCGCGAGGAATCTGTTCCTCATACAGCGGCAGATGAGTGTGGTTGTCGATCACATGACCTTCGAGCGGTTGCGCAGCTGGTGGCCATTCGCGCTTCTTTTTCTTCGACACCGGACCGGTCACTTCCTTCACTGTGGTGACGTGCTTATTCCTCTGAACCGATCCTAACGAACCCGCCGCGTTTGCGGCTCATTCCCCTTGAGGCGGCATATGTCCGCGATAGCGGGTAATTCCGTTGACGACGTCGTACCGGAAGCCGAGTGGAGTTGTCCACTGGTACACACCAGGCTCTGGCTGGTCGAGGTCCCAACCTGCATGCGTTTTTGCACGGTGAACACTTCGCGACAGTGGACCCAGATTCGCCAGATTTGTTTGCCCAGCCGAGCCACCTTCCTCATATGGGACCGTATGGTCCAGGTCGCACGAGGTTGAGGGCGTGTTCGAGTAGGGGAATACCTCGAACGGTTCACGCTGAAGCAGTGCCCTGCGCATCGTCGATGTCGGATCGTGCCGGTCACCGGCAGGCAGCGATGAGTAGTCAAGGACGGGGCGAATCGTGACCCGAGTATGCGCAAGCATGGATGCGAGTTGCGCGACGGGAACAGAACCGCCGTCGTCGATACTCGCGCAGTGCGGCGAATCCGGGTAGATATGAGCAACGATCTCAGCTCTGCGCTCAGTTTTCGCTTCACGTCCATTTAACAGTGCCCCCGCCTGCTCGGGGTTCGCCAGCAAGCCGAGTGCACGCGAGCGCCGCTCATCAACCGACTCATCTGGATGCGAGGCGGCCAGCGCAGATGCCAGACTTGCGACGGTGCGGTCAAGATGGAGGGCATCTGTAACGGCGAGTTGCGCATGCATATAGGCGCTGCCAGCTCCCTCGTCCATGTCGAACACGACGCGTCTGGCACGCTCGGCAAGTTCTGCACGCACTTCGATCATCTGCGGGGCAACGCGGGCGATCAGAAGGTTCACGTGACGGGTGATGCGCCCCTGGTTCCATGAGCCGATCTGTCCGAGCAGTTCATCGAGCGTCGCGCATTGAGATTCGCCGAGTGTGGACGTCAGCGAGTGAACATGGCAGGCCTTCCAGACGGGGATTTCAGCATCCATGACTCGGTCCCACAGTCTCGGGAGGCGGAAGCGGACACCAAGTAGCGAGTAGAGTTCCTGCAATGTTTGAGAGGGTGAGCATCCTAAAGCGGCAGCAAGTTCGAGATGGGCGAACTCGGCAATGAGCGGGGTGCCGCTGCTTGAGCGCGGCACAAGAGCCTGCTCTCCTTTGAGCGCGGCAGTGACCGTCAGAATCGTGTCGATGATCATGCGGGCGCGCTCAGCTTCAGCTTTCCGCCAGCGGGCATCCGCCTCGCGCAGTGCGTTCACCTGCTCGATGGCAGCATCAAGCTCACTGGCGGAACCGCCGCCGTCGGGTGCACCTGCACACACACAAGTATCGAACATGTGTTCTATTGTGAGGGATGGCATGTGCATCTGCGTCCCACGAACACCACTTAACGGGACACAATTTAAGTGATGTGTGTCACATTTGAGCCAGCAGGGCGGCTTCCTATTTTCCGTTCAGCTGCGCGTAGTCAATGCGGCGATCTTTGAAGTGGAACTCCTTGTCGCGGTCATTGATTCCAGGCAGGATATTGACACCCGCACCGATCCAGCAGCCTGAGCCGATGCGAACCGGCATGTTGTACTGGTAGCCCTTTCGGCGAAGCTCCGGGATAATCGGGTGTCCCGCCGCTGAGATGGTGACGTTCGGGCCGAACATCGTGTAGACACCGACGTAAATGTGTGTGTCGTCTACGCAGGTGAAGTTGAAGTTGACGTAGATGTTGCTACCGAAGTTCGCGTAGAACGGAGGCTCGATGTAGCAGTTCTCCCCTATTTCAGCGAACATTTCCTTCATCATCGCCTGGCGTTTGACCTGTTCGGATGGGCGCAGCTGATTAAATTCGTGGAGCCGCTCGAGGCATTTCGTTCTTGCATGACGCTCATCGCGCAGTCTTACTTGTCGTGTCAAAGGCGGCTGGTCTGCGAAACATTCTAGAAAAGTCACTGCCTCTTCGCACAGCTCAATGCCACTAAGACGCCGCCGTGCGGTACAGTGCCTCAAAGAACTGTTCGGCGAAAGGCGCCCGCTCTCATGACTATGAACGCATCGGCTCGTTCGCTCATCGGGCTTGTGACAAGCCAGAACTTACGTTTCGTCATCCCTGTCTATCAACGCCCCTACTCGTGGGACGAGGAGCAATGCGAACAATTGTGGGAAGACGTGTTGTCGGTTGGAAAGCGCCCAGATGATAAGCACTTCACCGGTTCTATTGTGTGGATCCAAGATGGTGTGATGTCGGAGGTGACGCCGCTTCTCTTAATCGACGGTCAGCAGCGAGTCACAACTGTCGTACTCCTCATGATTGCGCTGGCTCGATACGCTAAGAACAACCCTGACGAAAAGCTCAACTTTTCCTACTCTCGGCTGGTCAACAAGGGGTACCTGATAGATGACGACAGGCATGGTGACGAGCGTTACAAGCTGCTTTTGTCTCAGGGCGATCGAGCTACCCTTATCTCGTTGCTCGAGCATTTAGTGGACGAGGACTATCGAGTCGTCAACAACTCATCACGTTTAATTGCCAACTTGGAGTTTTTCGAGCGAAAGCTGGCCGCCCTCGACAATCCGAATACAATATGGGATGGTCTGCAGCGTCTTGAAGTTGTATCGATTTCTCTGGATGCAACTCGCGACAATCCTCAGCTCATTTTCGAATCGATGAACTCGACAGGTAAAGATCTTTCGTCAGCCGACCTGATCCGAAACTTTGTCCTCATGGGATTACCCCGAGGCGAACAAGAAAAGCTCTATCAGAACCACTGGCGGCGTATTGAGCAGACCCTTGGCGAAGACACATACGACAGAGTTTTCGATGAATTCATCAGAAACTATCTGACCATTCTGTATGCGCCTGAACCGCTCACGCGTAAAGATGTGTACCCCATTTTCAAGCGCCACGTCACCGAAAACGGGTTTGCCAAGAAAGGGCGGATGGTCAACCTTCTCAGTGAAATGGAAGACGTTGCTCGCTACTACGCGGCAATCACCTCTGGGACCGAGGAGGACCCCCAGCTCAAAGAGCACTTCGACACAATAGCAACACTGGATATGAGCGTCCTCAATCCGCTCCTCCTGTCGTTTTATCAAGATTACGAGGCAGGAGCCTTCGAAAAAGAAGATTTTATCCGCCTGCTTCGTCTGACCGAAAGTTACGTCTTGAGGCGAGCAATTTGCGATGCTCCCACAAATTCGCTGAATAAGTTCTTTCCCAGCATTATCGGAAATCTCAATAAAGTGCAGGAAGAGGGCGGTGATTACGTCGAAGCCTTCCAATCGTTGCTATACATGGCAGCGGGGACCACGCGGCGTTTTCCAACAGATGACGAGTTTTCGCATGCACTACTCACGCGTGACTCTTACCTCTTCAGAAAGTCTTTCTTCCTGCTGACAAATCTTGAGAATTTCCACCACCCTAAAGATCCTCACGATTTCGCATCCGGCTCATACACAATTGAGCACATCATGCCGCAAAATGCGCTTGCTCATTCTGAATGGCGCCAGGCGCTGGGCGAGGCCCCTGAGGAAGGCTTTGAAGCCCTCGTCAACAACATCGGCAACTTGACTGTCACTGCCTACAATTCCGAACTTTCCGACGGTACCTTTACTGAAAAGAAGGAACGCTGCATCGGCGGTTACGCCAACGAATACATGGCGATCTCAGCAGAACTGAAAGATGCAGAGTCATGGGGTGAAGAGGAGATACGAAACAGAGCAGAAAACCTGACTGCAATTGCGCTCAAGCGCTGGCCAGGCCTTGATGTTTCGCCCGATACAGCCGAGCGATACGTCGCGCGCAAGCAGCCAGACAGACGCGCATGGCGAGTCACGATTCATGACCTCGTATCGGCAGGACTTCTTCATGTCGGCGACGTGCTGGAACCCGGTTCTGATCGTTTCACGCAAACAGTGACACTCACCGATAGGGGCGATTTAATCTTGCGCAACGGTGAGAAGTTCTCGAGCCCATCCTCGGCAGCTAGTCGCGTCATCGCCCTCGAAGGAGGTTCTGGAGGACGAAACGGATGGGACTTTTGGCGTCTGAATGACGGTGGTCCCAAGTTGAGCGAAATTCGCCGACGCTATGACGAGGCAGCGACCACGAGCCACCGCGACGCATCCATGGTGGAATTTTGGAACGGTTTCTATGAATACTGTGCGAATCGTCCTGGCTTTACCGAAGCTTTCCGCGACCCGTCGACACGTGAGCCTAATCGCGATAACTGGGCCTCATTTGGCATTGGTCTGCGAAAGTGCGATTTAACAGCATTAGTACGGTTGAGCGGGCAAGAAGTGGCCGTCCAGCTCCACTTTTCTGACGAAGAAAGCTACAAACCCGTCCTCGCACGGCGATCCGACATCGAGAAAGAACTGGAATTCCTCGAGGGTACGTTTGAGTGGGACGAGGGCGACCTCGACAAGACGACCCGCGTTGTGAACGTTGCACGCCCAGCCGATTTGACTGGTGATTCAGTCAATGAGGTGTACGAATGGCTGGCCACAGGTATGCACGCATTGCGGAAGGTAGCGCATCAATTCATAAAGCGGAATCTAGCCTCGATCTAACCCGCTACTCCCACTCTTTCACGCTCGTTTACTGTTGCGTCATTCCAGTTGACTCCAGTTGGCTCGTCGATTTTGACCGTCATACCACCGAATCCCGCTGCGTGACCTCGCGTAGGCGTTTGGGACAAATCCTGGGACAAAAGCGCGAACTATTTCGAAACCGCGAGCCCGCAGTTTCATTTTTGACCCGGGGACAAGAATGGGCTGGTTTTGAGGCTCAGAAACACCCGAAATGGATGCCAAAAGCAACAATCATCCTCATCGACGCCCGTTTAACGAAGTGAATCGTAGCCAGCGGCTTTATCGTCATGCGTTCCCGCAGGTCAGAAGGGATACACAAGAGCGATGACTGAAAGAATCGTCGCAGGTGGCTTCGTGCATGCCCCTAATCACGCTTCGGAACTGCTCAATAAGGCTGATCGCTTCACTTAGTGAACAAAGGAGCCCTCAGTTGATCGGAGCTCGAAAATCAACGATTCCCCAAGTCAGGTACTCCCATTCCCCTTTTTCCTTATCGAGCTCAGGATACTCGCTCAAAAACCTTTCAACGCCCCTTTCCATGCGCGCAAGCAGGGCAGTTAAGTTGATGTTGATCTTTATGCGGCAATCGCCTTCAATTCCATTCGCCTCTGGTGAGCTGGTGGCTCCATATCCAATGACCAGCTGGCTGTCGTCGTTGAAGACCTGTATATCGATCGAATGGAACGGCGAGTATTTTGCCCCCGCGCCGTCAACAACCGAAGATCCGGTATGGAGCACAGCGTTTCGCAGCTGGCAGAAATCGGATGCGGTGAAGTTGTCTTCCCGCATGAGCGCATTCATCGTTCGCTCGATATGGTCTCGACTTTGCTCGCGAGATCGGTCGATGTCGTCAGCCACAGGGGTGCTAGGAAACCCGAGATACCTCGTACACCAATCTCGCTGACCATCTTTATTGCTAGAGTCGATCAAATTCGAACAGACATCTGGAATGGTGACCAGAACCGTCAGGCATGAGATTAGCAGCCCGGCATCGAACGCCAAGCGAGCCTCCCCGATGAGATTTCTCGGCGAGCGCTCAATAATCCGCGGGGCGCCCTGGGGCGCACCCGCTTCGTTTTCGGAAACAGGAAGCAACAGGTCAAGCTCCAAGCACATCGGTTAACCCTCAATCTCTATGCTCTCGCCGCCACCTTTCGGAACCAGCTTCACAGAGTAATCGAGCTGCGCTGCCGTTTGACACAAGGTCTCCACCTTCATAGTCTTCGACTTTAGGCGCTGGTCTAGCGCCTGCGGGGTGAGACCGAGATCGATAGCAAGGGAGCGTTGGGAGCGGCCTTGCTCCTCGAGTATCGACTTGATGGCTTCTGCGGACCTCATAGCTGCAACATCCCCTGGTAGAAGGTCGACGGGAACATGAATTCGCGTTCTTTTTTCTTTTTGTCGTTGTCGAAACGCACGGCGATTCTGTCACTGCCAATCGAAACGACCTCACCATAGCCAAAGCTCTTGTGGAAGATCTGGGTTCCTTCCTCAATCCTGGAAAGGTCGGCTTCAGTGATAACCGGCTCTTCGGGCTCCAATGCCTTGGGCTCGGACTTTTTCGGATAGCCGGAAAGCCACCAGCCGGCCTTGAAGCTCGTTGCCTTACCGCCTTCCAACTTGTAGGTGAACTGCGCGCCGTTCGCGGCAAGCTCGTTCATGACGACGTCGAGCTCACCGCCGCCGATGGCCCAAAGGCTTCCGCCCTTGGGACGGCGATCGGCGATGCGGACGTTGTGGGACTCGAGGACGTCGATGACCCAGTCCTTCTTGACGGGCGCCTCTCCGAGCGTCGTTGCTTTCGCAGTCGACCTCGAAACGCCCGATGCCGACGGTTTGATCGCGGGACTTACCGCAACAGCAGGCGACGGAGCCTCCACCCCAGCGCCGTTGCCCAGAGTGGAACCGTCGGGGGCCACCATCGACTCCTGCTGCTTCGCGTAGAGGTAGTCGTAATTGGACAGAGACGTGTCGTAGAGGCCGACCTTCTCGCCCTCGTGCTTGTTGATGCCAGTGTAGACAAGGCTCGCATCCTCGTAGCGACGGAACTTGTAGACAGCGTCGTTCATGAGGGCGGAATTGAACACGCCAAGCGAGACGAGCAGGTTGAAGTCCGAGACGTCGAGGCCGGTGACCTTCTTGAACAGCCCCGGCTCCAACTGGGTGATGACGTCGTAGAGCGTCTCCTCGCGGTAGTCGGTGAGGTACATGAAGACCGGGATACGCGTGACGAACTTGATCAGCTTCTTCTGTATCTCCTTGCGCTTGGACTTGAACTCCTTCTCCTTCTTGACTTCCTTTACCGCTTCCGACTTGTTGATAATGGTCTTGATGTCGTCGTTGAGGCTTCGGAAGCCCTCGATGCTCATGAGGGCGTTGATTGCCTCGTCGTTGGCGAGCAGGCGTCGTAGCGTGTCGTTATCGACGTTGACGAGCAGCGCCGACTCCCAGCGCTTGGCGAGAAGCGTCGCGGAGGTCCCCGCCATGGCGATGTCGAGGATCTCGGAGGCGTTGATCTCCTTCATACGGCTGCCGTCGTAGGCGAGCACGGGCAGGAAGCGGATGAAGTCGCCGACCTTCTGCTCGGGGCCCTTCTTCTCTGGGGAGAGCTGCGTGGAGTAGTCGGACACCATGGTGAGGGCGCGGTCGAGCGCGAAGTCGAACACGTAGCACTCGTTCTTGACGATCTGCATGTTCCCGTCGTCGTCCTTGACCGTCCAGGGCGACTGCACGCGAAACGCCGTCTGGAAGTAGGTCTCGGCGCTCTTTACGTTGGAGAGCATGAAGACGCCGGTCCATGGCTTCACCGTGACGCCGGTGGTGAGTTTGCCGCAGGACAGCGTGATGGACTTCGATTCGAGCGGGTCGCGCATCGACTTCTGCACGGGCGGCAGGGCAGCAAGGCCGATGCCCGCGCCCGAGCCTGCGCACACGTTGACGCGCAGATAATGACCGGTGGTTAAATCGCTGATAGAGGCCAAATCCATTGGTGGGATAATGGCCTTAGATTGCATATGGAGAAAGGCAGGGGCGATGGGCTTCTTTGATAAAGGCTTCGACCCAATAAAAGAGGCGCAGAAGACTGCGGCTGCTGCAGGAAAAGGAATCGCAAGCGTTGCCGAACAGGCATCGAATGCCGCTCAAAGCGCCGTCGAGCAGACGGGGCAGGCTATCGGGGACATTGCAGGCAAGGCAAAGGGCGCTGTTCAGAGCATTGGGGATGCGATCAAAGACGTCCCGGAGCCGAAGAGCTTCAAATACAACACTGAGTTTGCCGATGAGCGAAACGTTGACGGATCGCCCCAATCTCAAAGGCTAGCTCCGGAACATATGGCGAAAATGCTTGGAGATGTGGCTGAAGGAGCCGCAAACGCTGCAAGCGTGGCAGCGGCCGGTGCCCAAGGCGCTGTCGCCGCCATCGCAGGTAAAGCGGGGGAAATCGCCGATGGGGTCAGGCAAGGCGTCGAGAATGCAAGGGCGAAAGAACCGGATGAGTACGAGCTCACCGTCATCGAATACAACCAAACCTATACCGATCTGGAATCGGGAGGGATCGAGCTCTACCAGTCTAGGCTGAGGAGCATCGACCTGCTGGACCTCGTTACCGACCTGGTGAACTCGATTGCGAACACGCCGAAGTCGTTCGTGGAAGATATCGAAGAGGTGTCACACAAAAAGCGAAGCTTCAAAGAGTCGGCGTCCTTCGCCCGCGAAGAGCTGGACTCGGCACGGAAATCGGCAGCCAGCGCTGGCGCCGGCGTCGCGGCAGGTATGGCCGTTGCCAGCATCGCCCCATCCGCCGCCATGTGGGTTGCCACAACTTTCGGTACCGCCTCCACGGGCACCGCGATCTCTACGCTATCGGGCGCTGCCGCGACAAATGCGGCGATGGCCTGGCTCGGCGGAGGCGCATTGGCCGCCGGAGGCGGCGGAATGGCCGGTGGCACCGCTTTCCTGACAATGGCGGGCCCCATCGGATGGGGCGTCGCAGGCGCCACGTTGCTGACCTCCATCGCTCTCTTTGTGAAAAAGCAGCACGAGATTGCCAGGGAAAAGCACGAAGAGCTCCTGTCGGTGAAGCGGAACACCGAGGCTCTCAGGGAGACGTCCGCAGCAATCGGGGCACTTAAGATAAAGACCAATACCCTTCGCGAAGAGCTGTCCGGGTCCTTTATGCCCTCATGCCGCATGTACGGCGCCGACTACCTTTCCATCTCCGACGACGAGAAACTGGCCCTGGGTGCCTTGGTAAACAACGCGAAGTCCCTGGGCAGCCTCATCGTCGAGAGGGTGGCCGCCCGGGACGGTGAATAGCCATGAATGCAGAGAAGGTACTCAAGAGCTCCCAGGAGCAGGCCGTCGCCGCATGGATCGGCTTGATCAACCAGATGAGAATCGACGACCTCATCGAGAATCTCAACCGCCAAGACCAGAACCTCGATTCCACAATGGAGTCCATGAACTGGGCGCTCGGGAAGATCGAGGACCTCGTCGTTGCGAACAGGGGCGGCAGCAAGGGCATCCATGGGTTCATCGCCGAGGTGGCCGAATGCGGGTTGGAGAATGCGCAGAGCCTCGTCCATGGCGATAAACCGGTAATGGAATGGGTGAACGACAACGGCCCCGCCGACCTTTTGCGCAACGGCGTCGAGATACAGGTCAAGTTCGTGAACGCCGGCGGCAAGTTCTCCTTGGACGCTGTGGCCGCCCATTTGCAGAAGTACCCTGATTTCCTCGACAAAGACGGCATCTATCAGATCCCGAAGGACCATCTCGACGCGGTGCGCTCCCTGTATGAGATGCCAAAGGAGGATGCAGCCAAACTGGCGTCCTCGACCGGCGGCCCATCCTACTCAACCTGGAAGAGCATCCATGAGTTCTTCGACTCAAGCGGGTTCAGTATCGATGACCTTGAAGCCTCCAAATTCGAGTACTCGGAGGTCCAGAAGAACGCTATCGCCGACAAGATGGCCGAGGAGAAGAGCAGGCTCGCAGACGAGAGCGAGCGGATAAAGAAAGACATCTACGAGGAGCACAAGCCCACGCCCCAAGAGGGCGCGAAAGCCGCAGCGGCTGGCGCCGTTCTGGAAGCGGGAACGGCATTCGTCATTTCAATGAAGCGCCATCTCGGGAACGGAAAGCGTATCGACGACTTGACCCAGGATGACTGGGAGGAAATCGCCAAAGATTCCGGCATGGGACTCGTCAAGGGCGGGGTTCGCGGTGGAGCTGTTTATTGGCTGAACAACTACACGGCCACGCCCTCATCTGTCGCAAGCGCGCTGGTCACTGCGTCATTCGGCGTCGCAGAATGCGCTTACAGGTTCCGCAGCGGCGAGCTGACGGAGATCGAGTTTATAGAACGTTCCGAAATCGCGTGCCTCGATGCGTCCGTGAGCGCATTCTCGAGCTTCGTGGGCCAGGTTATCATTCCGATCCCGATTCTGGGCGCCCTCGTCGGCAACGCCGTAGGGGCGACCGTGTACGAATTGGGAAAGGATTTCTATAACAAACGAGAGGCGGAGCTGCTCGCGCACTATGCCCAGGAGCTGAAGGCCCTCGATACAGAGCTCGAAAGCGAATACGCCGCATGCATCAGCGACCTTCGTGAGAATATGATCAAATACATCAGTCTTCTAGAAAAGGCATTCTCCTCGAATTCCGCCATGGCTTTTTCCGGCTCCATTGAGCTGGCGGCAAGCCTTAACGTTCCAGATAGCGAAATCCTGCACATGCGCGAAGAAGTCGATGATTTCTTTCTAAATTAGAATCAGTCAGGTTAAAGAAACAACGGCCGAGCGAAACCCAATCGCTCGGCCGTTTGCCGTCTAGAACGGATGAATCTCCTTGCACTACTATCATGCTCATAACAGCGAATGCTTGCCTAGGCAGGCAAACGGTCATCGTCTACATCACCCACTTGAACACAGCGCGGAACAGCCAGACGAAAAAGCCCAGCGTGACCTTAAGCGCCGCCTTGAGGAACTTACCAAGCCTCTTCATCGACGTCACCCCAATCTTCCTTGACCTTGCGGGCGCCATCCTCGGCGCTCTCTTCCTTCTCTTGCGCGAGCAGCCTCGCCAGCTCGTCCGGCACGCCCGGGACCTCCGCCCTCCCCAGCGCGCGCTGCAGGTCCCTTATCTGCGACTTCAGCGGTTTTGAGGGAGGCCCCACGTGCTCGCGGTAGCAGGCGCCGATCGCAGCCGCGTCACACAGGAAGCCCCGCACCCGGGCGAACGCCTCATCGCCGTCGAGCAGGACGCGACGGGCTTGCCCGAGCTCGGCCTCCGAGGCCAGCATGAAGCGCCACCCGCGGGACCTGCGCGCAGCCGGCATGTCGTCCGCAGGCGCGTCGGCGCGCCAGTCGTCGCGCACCTGGTGCCAGTTCGCCGTGAGCCAGAGCCCCCTCTCGGGCTCCTCGCGCATCTCGAGCTCGAACGCGGCGAAATAGACGAGGCCGCTTACGCCGACTGGAAGACCTCTTTCTGATATCTCCCCAGTTAAATTGACGTTTCCTTGCGAACAGCCTCCGGTTCTCCGGAGGCTGTTCCGTTATTCCCGCATGAAATCGGCACCCCGGAAGCTCTGTTAAGGGAATAATTACGTGCCCGAACACAGCAAGATACGCGGCGTTATTCGGCGGCATTCGGGGTCACTGAAACTGCGGAAACCGATTTTCGCGTTTTATTATTCCCGTTTGTTGACCTGGGCAAATGCAATTGACGAGGGCTTGAATCCACCTCGCAGTTTCAACTTAGTTTCGGCCGCGCGAAATCGCCCCTCGGGGGACCCGAATTGTGAATTATTCCCGCAGGGCCCCATTATTCCCGTACCGCCGAGTGCTCCGCCGTACCGCCCAGTAGGGGCATGCGGGAATAATTGAACCGTTTTCCCAGGTAGGAATGCAAAAAGAAAGCCCTCGAACCAGAGGGGTCGAGGGCTTTTATTCCCACTATTTCGCTGGCGGCTTTGTTCTGAGGCGATGCCGAAACAGCATCAGGTGGTACTCGGCAGCACCAAAACGCGAGTTCAGAAGCCAGTTTCCGCTATTCCCACTCAATCGTTGCCGGCGGCTTGCTGGTCACGTCCAGGACAACGCGGTTGACTTCCGGCACCGCGTTGGTGATGCGGTTGGAGATGCGGGCCAGGACATCGAACGGCAGGCGCGACCAGTCGGCGGTCATAGCATCCTCGCTCGAAACCGGACGAAGGACGATCGGGTGACCGTAGGTGCGGCCATCGCCCTGAACACCAGCCGAGCGGACGTCCGCCAGCAGCACGACGGGCATCTGCCAGACCTCGCTTATTTTCGGATCTGTTCTTCTCAGTCATAGTCAACGCAGTGAACCGCGAATTCGAGGACACCCATCTGCAGTTGTTGCTTATGCTCGCTGATCGTGGGTGCGAGGACACTAAACTACGTCCCTTCCTATATGAGGGTCACGTCGATGGCGCAATCGTCACCTTGCATCACCAGGTGCCGCACCAAATCCAAACTCTCCAAAATGCTCCTATGGTTTTCATCGGCAGACCTACCCAAGCCCCAACCTTTAACTCATGGGTAGACGTAGACAATACTGAGTCTGGACACCTCGGGGCTCGGCGGCTCATCGAAAGGGGTTCTCGCCGTCTGGCAATCATCACCAGCCCGGTAATCCTGGGCAGCGAGTTAGTGGAACGAGTCTCTGGCTAGGCGTCGGCTAATCTCGAAAACCATCCTTATACGCACCTAGAGACAGCTGGAACGTTTCTAATCGGCAGCCCGGTATCAACGGAGCGTGAATGGCGTGACAAAACCAGGAATACGACAGACTCTGCGCCTCGGAACCCTCGACTAACGGGTGAACTTTTTTGATCTACCTAGATTAGTTAACCGAACAGACGGTATTATTCAGTGAGAATGTATTTATTTCTGGCCGACGAATGGCCATCCGCTCACGACCCTGGGGGGAAATAATGGGTGCGACTAGGGAAAGAAAATTGCAAAGCAACGCCGCAATGCCTAAGCGAATCGTTGCTGCATCGTTGTCGCTTATTTTGGCGCTGTTTATGACACCAGCAGCGGCTTTCGCTGAGGATCAAGCCGGGGCGGAGGATGCCACGCCAAGCGCTACCGCGAGGACAACCCTTAGCAGCGCACCAGGGGAAAATGTCGTGGCTGCTTCTCCTCAACCCACCGAGGCGTCAAGCACCCCGACACCAAGCGCCGGCGATTCTGCCGCGTCCCCAACAGCAGAAAACCAAACCCCAGTCTCGTCGACCGCATCTGAGACAACGCTGAAAGCCACTACCGCCAACCAACCGCAATTACGCTCCCCGCAAGGTGTTTCTGAGGTTTGGGTAGATAGCAAAGCGGGCTCAGACGACAATGATGGCAGTCAAACCGCCGCCGTCAAAACTCTTGAGAAAGCGCTTGGTCTAGTATCCGATGGCGGGACGATACATACCGTCGGCGCGTTCACGTCCGGCACTGACCTGGCTATCAACAAGAACGTCACATTCACAGGCTCTGGCAATTTTCTAACCATCACAAGTGGTGCGAAACTAAGCGCCCCAGGCAAGACGGTCACAATGACCGGCTACAACACCGCATTGACCATCCAGGCTGGCGCTGAGCTTAACGATGGCAACTACATCCTCGACCGCAACACCATCGGCTTCGACCTAAAAGGCAAAATTAACGGCACCTCACGCGAGGCTTTAACTATCTCGGCAAAGAACAGCTTGGGGCGAGGGTTTGTCTATAACTCAGACGCCAGGTTCATCAATTGCACGGTGGACGTCCAAGCCACACCCGGAAAAAGCGAACAGTACGCCGGCCTCTACATGACGAATTCCTCGCTTACCACCCGCGGCGTTTGGTATTACTTCGACCCGGACAAGGGCAAAGGCGGGGTACACCTCGACCACTCTGACTTTTATGCTTACAAAGCTACAGGAGTCAGAGCCTACAAAAATACCCTCGCCCTATTGGGCGCGTCTGAGCTAGTCAACGGCTCCACTCTCACTGCCGATGGCTCACGCATCACGGTCTCGGCGAAATTATCGGTGACCGACTCAAAGGTAGTCATCAAGAACAGCACGGACGGCGGCCTGAACGTCAACTACAAGCCTGGCGAGGCGACATTCACCAACTCTGTGCTGGAAACCACCAACATGAAGTATTACCCCTCCTATGGCGCTGGGCAGTCGTCAGGGCCGTGCTCGATCACCTTTACTGGCAATAGCGTGGTCAATACCGACGCCAGCAATAACACTGCTGACAATGGCGGGGCTAACCGTGGCACCGGAAGCTCTTACGTGGTTACCGGCGGGTCATATTTGATTGCCTATAGCCCCGATTTCAACCACGATGTCGTTACGCCAACCAACGGCGACCAAAACGGTAACGAATGGCTTTCGCTATTCACGCTGGCGGACAACACCATTAATACCGTGAACCCGATCAACGCCAACGGCGTCAGGTACAACTATTCGGTAGCGCAGGCCTCCAAAGACGGGCAAAAGCACATTTGGGCGCCAGCCGCCACAGCCACCTTCAAATTGCAAAACGCTAATGCGTCTTTCGCCGACGGCACCACCGCTGACAAGGCGAAATCAACCGTTCGCGGCTACAAACTCGACGATGTGACGGGTAACACTGACCCCGACACACCAACTGACGCTAACGGCGTAAAGTTCCTAGGCTGGTTCTATAAGGACGCGGCAGGCGCAGAGCATACTTTCGATTATGCGAATGCCCAGCTCGATACCAACATCGAGGTTTATGCGAAATGGGACGCAAAAACCGTCATTTACCACAATGGTGCAGGTGAAGAGTACATCCAAAATGTTGACCCCAACGACACCACGGCCACTGCCCTAGCTTTCGACGAAGTCGCCGCCAAGGTCAGCGCCTTTGTACCGGCAGGAAAGACATTCGTAAAGTGGACGACGGCGCCAGACGGCTCTGGTGACGAGGTCGCACCGGGCGCTGGGCTAACATTCGCTGCAGAGACCACCCAAATTGACTTGTACGCCCAATATAAAGACAACGAATACCGGGTCGCTTTCTCGGCTAACGGCGGGATTTTCTCTGAAACAAGCATATTCAAGACAAATCCTGAAGAGTTTACTGTTGAGACCGACGCCAGCGGCGGCGAGATTGCCGTCCTGAAACAGCCAGCTACATACGGGCAGAAGTTCCGCACACTGCTGACTAAGGTGACTTATGGCGACATCACCCCAGCCAAGGCGGACGCCAAGAAATTGGGGTATTTGCTAGCCAACCAGTCTTATTGGAGCAAGGCTGCCGGCGCAGGCGGTTCGGGCGTCCGGTTTGATGACTCCAGCTTCTTTGGCATCAAGATACCTGGCGCAAACCCAGATATTACGGCTGACACCACGTATTACTTGTCTTGGAAAACTGACCCAACAGTGCTCGAGACCAAAGCGGATCTGACGATTGACGCCGATATGTGGGCTGACTCGATTGACGCGACCACCAAGATAAAGCGGGTTTACACGGAGGGCTCGAAGAGCACCTTCGAGATTACCGGAGCCGTTGATCCCGCCGGTATAAAGAACCAAATGACGGGCATAGAAGGGGTCTTCCCAGAGAACGCTAAGACCCCGGACAAGATTGCATTGTCCAGCCTGAGCTCGACGTTCACCGCGTCCATCACTTTCCCGGATGGCGTAGCTATCCCAGCTAACCCCACCGTTGAGATGGCGGGGTTGGGCGATTGCTTCGAGCTTGCAGGCACTAGCGTAACCGGTCAAACAGTGGACGTAACTTTCAAGTTAAAGCCCGGCATCAAAAACTACAAGCAGCTAAAGGATGCCGTCTTTTCGACCGGAGCTGGAAATCGAAACCTGATTACGGCCACCGTCAAAGGTCTAACCTTGGACGCCGCACAGGTGACCAACGGCCAAGAAATCACTGTAACCGGAACTGTCAAAGGCAATTTCAACGCTGTCGCGCAAGGCTCGACAGCCAGTAAAGTGTCTGCTCGTAGCGCTAGGGCGCTCTTTAGGGCTCAGGCAGAAAACCCTGCACCCAGGTTGCATAGATTCACTTTCACCTGGACAGGTGACCAAACCGATACGGCCAAGGACGTTCGCGCCAAGGACGACTCCACAATCCAGCAAACCTTGCTGGTGGTTAAACCTTATGAAGCTGTACTGCCTGGCGACATTCTGGTCGGAAACGACACTGAGAACACTCACGTTTATGACGCTTTTCAAGGCGAGAATATTGATTTCACCGGCACCCTAGGCTCTGAGGTCGTCAAGAATCAGATGAACGCGATTGAGCTCCAATACCCTGGTGTCACAAACTTGTCGAGCATCAACCTTAGCGATGTGGCTTCGACATTTGCCGCCTCTTTCACGATTCCGGACGGCATGACCTTACCCGATAACCTAACCAAAGATACGGTGAAAGCCGAAGGTCTTGCCGACACATTCACTATCTCTGACGTTTCAGTGGAGGGTAAAACCGTCACAGTGACCATGACACTTAAGAGCGGGATTGTGAATTATCAGCAGCTCAAGGACGCCGTCAACAAGATTGACTCGACCATGAAGGTGACGATCCCGGGCGTAACCGTGAATAAGGACGTCTCAGGCGGCACACAGCTGACTGTAAGTGGCGAAGTGTCTGGCACATTCAACGCCCTGGCAACCTCAGCCGCTGGCACACAGCGGGAGTTCTTCTTCAAGTGGATTGGGGAACAAACACCCGAGGGCAAAGACGTGATGGCACCCGCCAACAGCAAGGCTATCCAGTTCACTGTGCAAGTCCCGTCGCCGATAGCTGGCGAGCTGCCCGGCGACATGCTGGTCGGCACCGACACCGAGCATGATGAAGTCATTACCCTGCCTCAAGGTTCCACATTCGACCTGACCGGTGCCCTGCAAGTGACGCCTATTCATGAACAGATGGGCGGAATTGAAGCCTTGTATCCTGAGGTTAATCACGATGAAATCGCTCTGGACGTGAAAGACTTCTCGTTCGTCGCCACGTTCACTATTCCGGATGGCATGAGCCTGCCGGCCAATCTCGACGCCACACAGGTTAGGGTTGCCGATTTCGGTGCTGGCTTCACAGTCAAAGATGTGACAGCTAACGCCCAGACCGTAACCGTCGTCTTCGCACTGACTGACCCCGCCGCCATCAAGACTTATTCCGATCTTGAACAGGTTGTGGACGCCGCCGGCGGTGCGGAAGGTTGGATGAAGATTACCGTCCCTGGAATCATGATTGACGAAGATGCGGACGTTGACGCGAACCTGACCATTGTCGGCACAGTAGAGGGTAGATTCAGCGCGATGGCCACCTCAAAATCTGGCACGCGAAAAGCATTCTCATTCACTTGGGACGCAATCCAGTGGCCGGACGGCAAGGACGCAGTAGCAACTGACGACGACACGATCCAGCTAACCGTCAAGGTCTCCAAAAGCTCTGTGGTACCAAACGAGCCAGGCGAAGAGGGCTCCACAGCGGTGAAGAGAGTGCGTCGCAAAATGCCTAAGACCGGCGCTAGCGGATTGTCAGCAATTCTTGCTTTGGGACTAGCCGCTGCCGCCGGTGCAGGTTTGGCATCCAGAAAAGTACGTGCGCTTAACTAACGCTGCCATTAGCAGAGATTCCACACTCCCGCGTATTCGACATTGCGTACAGTGGCACGTTGCGCACTCCAACGCTTCCGTCATCCCGGGCGGTAGCGCGAAAGGCGCATGCTTCGCGAAATCACGCTGGTACCCCTCTTACAATGCCGGTTTGAATCATACGCACCTCCGCGAGTCCCGCATTCTGCGCGAAGGCGTCAACCGCCGCCGGCATGCCCCCGACCACGTAGTATTGGCGTAACAGCGCCGTAAGTTTTGACACAAACGATTTCACGCTGTCGGTGTTCTCGGAATCCAGTAGCTTCCGCAGAGGGACGTTCCCGGTTGCATCGAAAAAACTCGCGGAAGCTCAACGGGTAAAGGTTCAGCGCATCGCGCCTTACCCACGGGGTAACCGGATCATTTATGAGCTGAGAGATTAAGGAGAGAGCCGGCCGCTGCCACCGCATAATCCGGCGCCTCCGGACTAAAGCGATTAGACCATTTCCGCATATTATTCTTGATGTCTCGCCGGTTACCCCGAATTTGCCAAGATGCCTTTTCAAATGACCGGGATCTATTCCCACTCAACTGTCACAAGGCTAGTTTCCACACGCTAACAGTTTGTCGTCTCGTGCTCGCCCGTGCCGCTGCGTGCTCGCTCGTGGCGTTTCGTTATTGGGGAGTATTTTCACGAAGCGGCTCCAAGGGTGTACTCACCTGTACTCACCACTGAGTACACTTTCTGTACTCAGCCCTCGGGGAGTGATCACGAGACCCTCGGGGAGTAGTCACAGCCGCAGGTCAGTGATGGGGAGTATTACTCATTTTTAAAAGGTGAGTACAAATCAGCAGAATCGTGTACTCGTTTTAGGCTTGGGCGCTCTTAACAAGCGGACGGATCCAACGAAAGGACGAACCCCGCTCGGCTCTTCGCGATACGATGTGTAGCACCTTCGTGCAACGTTCAGGCGAAATGCCCTGCCTGCGACTAGTGGGTAGAGAAGATGTTCACGACGAGGACCCCTGCGACGCACATGACAATGCCCGCGATCATCGGGGCATTGAGCGGCTCCTTGAATGCGAACACCGATATCCCCGTGGCCATGATGATGCCGAGTGCGCCCCACGACGCGTAGGCGACGCTCAGCGGAATGCCCTGCAGCGCCTTCGAGAAGAACCCGAAGCAGAGGCCGTAGAGCGCCAGGCAGCCGATGGACGGACCGAGCTGGCTGAAGCCGTCCGACAGCTTCATGTAGAACGTAGCACCGCATTCAAAGACGACGGCGACCGCCAAAAAGAGGTAGTACATGGGACCCCCAATCCTTTCGATGTTCCATAGCAAAAGCTATGCTAAACTCTCGGGTAACCATAGAGTCAAGGGGCGAAAATGAGATTCCTAAAATCCGGCGAGTTCGCCGAGCTGTGCGGCACGACGAAGAACACGCTCATCCACTACGACCAGATGGGGCTCCTGAAGCCTGCTCGTGTTGCGGAGAGCGGTTACAGGTTGTACCTGGCATCGCAGCGCTACCGGTTCCTGTCGGTGAGGGCTCTGGCGGATTCCGGCATGCCGTTGCAGGAGGTGAAGCGTGTGCTCGAGACCGACGACGCGCGCGCTCTTGCCACGTCGCTCGATGCCACACGCGGCAAGATTGAAGCTCGCATTGCGAGCTTGCGAAAATCCCTCGAGCGTATAGACGAGGTCGCCCGGCAGGCCCGAGCAGCATGCGAGATAGATGCCAGGTCCATCGGGGTCATCAGGCGCCCTGCGCGAAGGATCGCCATGCTCGGCGTCGCCGCAGTCGGCCTCGGCGCCTATCCTGACGACCTGGTCGTGAGACGTGACCTGGAAGTCGCAGCGCTTCTCGCCGAGGCTGGTCTGATGGCAGAGCTCGCACCCTATGGCGGCGTGTGCAGGGAAGCGCCCACTCCTGATCGAGACGTTGCTTACGACGACCTGTTCTACGTGCTGCCGGACGATTCCGCCTATAGCGGCGCGACCGTCGAGCTCGAGGCCGGCGAGTACGTGGTCGCGAGCTACGACGGCCCCTGCTCGGGACTCGGTCGCGCCCACGCTTCGCTCGTCGCCTTCGCGCGCGGTCAGGGACTTCGCGGCGACCTGCCGCGCTACGAGATATCGGCCTTCAAGCTGCTGGACCAGGAGGACAGGTACCGCTGCTCGATAGAGATGAGGGCGCTTGGGATTTAGCGCGACGGCTGCCGAAATGGCCCCAAGAGGCTTCCAAAGGCTTAAAGAACCCCTCTGCCAAGCGCAAGTCGACAGAGGGGTTTAGCATGCTTAGCTGGAGAAATATGCCCTTCCGTTACTCCCACTCAATCGTTGCCGGCGGCTTGCTGGTCACGTCCAGGACAACACGGTTGACCTCGGGCACCGCGTTGGTGATGCGGTTAGAGATGCGGGCCAGGACATCGAACGGTACGCGCGACCAGTCGGCCGTCATGGCATCCTCGGACGACACGGGGCGCAGCACAATCGGATGGCCATAGGTGCGGCCATCGCCCTGAACACCAACCGAATGCACATTCGCCAGCAACACCACCGGACACTGCCAGATCTCACGATCCAGCCCGGCAGCGGTCAGCTCCTCGCGGGCAATCAGATCCGCGGCGCGCAGAATCTCCAGGCGTTCGCGCGTCACGTCACCAATGATGCGAATTCCCAGGCCAGGACCGGGGAACGGCTGACGCCACACAATGTTCTCCGGCACGCCCAGTTCCAGGCCAATGGCGCGCACCTCATCCTTGAACAGCGTGCGCAGCGGCTCCACCAGCTCAAAGTTCAAGTCCTCCGGCAGTCCACCGACATTGTGGTGCGACTTGATGTTCGCAGCACCCTCGCCGCCACCGGATTCAACAACGTCGGGGTACAGCGTGCCCTGTACGAGGAACTTGATCTCCGCGCCCGCTTCACCGGCCTCACGCACCAGTTTCAATTGCGCAGCCTCGAAAGAACGAATGAACTCGCGGCCAATGATCTTGCGTTTTTGCTCCGGGTCGCTCACGCCAGCCAGAGCATTCAGGAAACGCTCCGACTCGTCCACCGTCACCACGCGGATCCCCATCGTGCCCGCGTAATCATGCTCGACCTGCTCACGCTCACCCGCACGCAGCAACCCGTGATCAACAAAAATACACGTCAGCTGATCGCCCACCGCTTTGTGCACCAGCGCGGCAGCAACCGAGGAATCCACGCCGCCGGACAGACCGCAGATCACGCGCGCATCGCCCACCTGCTCACGAATACGCGCCACCTGATCATCAATAATCGACCCGGGAGTCCAATCAGTGCCAATACCCGCACACTCGTGAATGAAGTTCTCAATGAGCTTCTGGCCAAACTCGCTGTGATGCACCTCAGGGTGCCACTGCACACCATAGAGCCGGCGCGACTGATCCTCGAACGCGGCAACAGGTGTTTCCTGCGTGCTGGCCGTCACAGTGAAACCATCCGGCGCCTGCTGCACCGCATCACCGTGACTCATCCACACGGACTGTTCTGCCGGAGTACCAGCAAGCAGCGCGCTGGAGGCGCCCTCGTCAATCGTGAGCGACGTATGGCCGTATTCGCGCGTTCCCGTCTTGCCGACGGTGCCGCCCAAAGCCTTCGCCATGACCTGGAACCCATAGCAAATGCCGAGCACTGGGACGCCTGACGTGAACAGCTCAGTGTCAAACGTTGGCGCGTTGTCCGCGTACACAGATGACGGGCCGCCGGACAGGATCACCGCAGCCGGATCCTTCGCAAGCATCTCAACGGCCGGCATCGTATGCGGCACGATCTCCGAGTACGCAGAGGTCTCACGGACACGACGCGCAATCAGCTGCGCGTACTGGGCGCCAAAGTCAACAACAAGAACAGGACGATTTTCAGTGCTCACAGGCTCATCGTAGCCGTACGGACGGCCCATGCGCCACAATCACTGCGTCACCGTCAGCGAACCTGCCAAAGGCGCATTGGAATCACCACCCACATACAGTTCGATGCGCGTGGCGTCCTGGATCCAGTCCTTCGTGACCGCGCTCCAGTACCGCAGTTGATCGGGGCCGAGGGGGAACGTCACCGTCACGGTCTCACCGGCCGGGATGCTCACACGTGAGAATCCCTTAAGCTCACGCAAAGGCCTCGAGGACGTGCCGTAGCACTGGTGGATGTACAGCTGGGTAACCTCGTCGGCATCCACATCCCCGGTATTCGTGACGTCAACGCTGAGCGTGGCTGTCTCACCGACGCGGATCTGGTCACGATCCAAACGCGGATTCGAATACTCAAATGACGCGTAGCTCAAGCCGTATCCGAACGGGTAGAGCGGCGTGCTCGGCTCGTTGAAGTAACGCTCACCTGCGCCTTCGGGCTGGAACGTGCGGTAGTGGTTGTAGACCATCGGCACCTGCCCCACGTTGCGTGGCCATGTGATCGGCAGACGACCGGCAGGCGAGACATCACCAAACAGCGCGGCTGCCACGGCTGCACCTGCACGCGTCCCCGGATACCAGACCTGCATGATCGCACCGACGCCCTCATGACTATCAACACAAGTCAGGTCCAGCGGGCGGGCCGACATACACAGGACAACGAGGGGGGTTCCCGTCTCTGCCAGACGCTGGAGCTGCTCCAGTTGGCGCCCCTGGAGTTCCAAGGTGGACACGGAGGCCTTCTCACCGATCTGGTTCTGATGCTGGCCGATCACCACGACCGCAACATCACTGCGTGCAGCAAGTTCCACGGCGGCGTTAATGTGCGCATCATCATCCCAGTCCTCGGGGGTGCGATCCACGACCGCGTCATTATCGTCGAACATCGAGGGATAGAGGCGCTCCCCTACTCCCGCGCCAGGTTCAAACTCAACGTTCACATCCTGACCGGCGCGCTGGCGAATACCGTCCAGGATCGTCACTGTTTCATCGGTGTCGTACTTGAAGCACCATGGGCCCAGTGGGTCTCGCCGTGCGTTGGCCAGCTCACCGATCACTGCGATGGAAGACGTCTTGTCTGCCTTGAGCGGCAGCGTGGAGTGTTCGTTCTTCAGCAGCACGAATGTGCGTTCAGCAGCGTGCTGTGCTGCGTCGCGATGCTCAGGTGTGGACAGGGTTGCGGCAGCGTCTCCCTCGTCAACATATGGATGTTCAAACAGGCCGAGGTCGAACTTGGCGCGCAGTACGCGACGGACAGCTTCATCCAGCACCTCCATCGAGACACGTCCGTCCTCTACCGCTTCGGGCAGGTGCTCGTATGCGGCCTCGAACATCGCCATTTCCATATCAAGACCGGCGTTGACGGCTCGCGCGCCCGCATCGGGCAGGTCCTTGGCGAAGTGCTGGACGGTGAGCGAGTGGACAGCGTTCGCGTCAGACACAACGAACCCCTTGAAGCCGAATTCGTGGCGAAGCGTGTCGGTCAGCAACCACTTGTTGCCCGAGGCAGGCACGCCGTTCAGATCCATGTACGCGCTCATGATGTTGCGTGCGCCAGCGGCAACAGCGTCACGGAAAGGAGGCAGATACACATTGTGAAGTTCCGAATCGGACAGGTCGACGTCTTCGTAGTCGCGGCCGCCGCGAGCCGCACCGTAGCCGGCAAAGTGCTTGGGACCGGCAAGGATGGCGTCACCTGGCACAGCGTCGTCCGCACCCGCACCGCCCTGGAAGCCTGCCACCTGTCCGGCAGCCATCGCACTGCCCAGGTAGGGATCTTCACCTGCGCCTTCAATGATGCGTCCCCATCGCGGGTCTCGTGCAATGTCGACCATCGGTGCAAATGCCCAGTGGATGCCGACTGAACGCGCCTCGCGTGCTGCGATGCGCTGGGCGGCCGAGGCGCTGTCAGGATCCCAGCTTGCTGCCATTGCCAGTGGCACCGGGAAGATGGTACGCAAACCGTGGATGACGTCGTAGCCGAAGATCAATGGGATTCCGAAGCGATGGTGCTCAATCGCCAGTTTCTGCAGCCGGTTCGTCTCAGAGGCTTCGTTGACGAACAGGAGTGATCCTACCCGCCCCGCTTTAATCGCTTTTTCCACCATCGCGCGTTGGGCTGTGTTCGCATCTTCTCCGTCAGCGGGCGCGCCGTCCTGCTGGTTCAACGCCATAGCGAGGTAGAAGTACTGGGTCAGTTGTCCGGCTTTTTCTTCAACCGTCAGGCGTCCCAGCAGGTCGTCGACGCGTTCAGTGGTCGATAAAGCAGCATCTTGGAATGGGTAAGCAGCGTCAGTCATCATTGTCCTTTCACGGCAGTTAACACCCTAATATTACAGTCGGTAAATTAGAACATCAAGGCCGTTCTCTTCTTGTTATCGCATTGTCGAGCGCAGTTCATTTTTCTGCGTCATGCTACGTCGTATGAACGACCCCCAACCGTGCCTGATGCGCCTCTTGTTCCGCGAACCTCCCGCCATTGCCGGACCTGAACGCATGGTCATCGACGTGAATACAGGCGAGTTCGCGGCAGGGCAACGCTGAGCGATCTACTGACAACCCTGGTCGCGCGCCCATTGCGTTGCCGCGTTCACCGCTTGAGCAGGTTCCACCGTCACATTCGGTGCGATCGGATCTTCCGCGTGAGTCGTTCCCATGCGGTCTTTCGTCACGCCGACTGTGACCACAAGCTGCTTTCCTCCATACAGCGGGAACGGTGTATTGACCGTGGCATATCCTGCGGTCGGCTGGCCAAACACGCGCGTATTCGGTACGCCTTTAAAAGCGAGCAAAGCCTGCTCACCGGAGCTGCCAGTGTGTTCACCGGTGACAATCGCGACCGGCACCTCTGACTTTTCCGTGATGTCAACGGTCGTGGGCCTTCCGCCGCCGCTGACCTTCCCGCTCTCCAATATGACGGCGCTTTCGCCTCCGCCCGTAACAAAGTAGGACACGGGACCGTCAGGAATCAGTGGCGAGATACCGGCAATCATCGGCCCCATGTCGCCACCACCGTTTTCACTGAGGTCAATCACCGCCGCGCACACATTCGCTCCGGACACAGCTTGCGCAATAGTTTGCGCGTATTCGCTGCCCTGGTCGGGTGTGCCCATAAACGCGGGCATGTGAACAGTCACGACACCGTCGTTTTCTTCCACGCTCGGCGCCTCGTACTCGTCGACGGCTTCTTGCGCTTCGTCCGGCATCATCAAGAACGAGTGCTTCGTTCCCGCAATTTTGACGGCATCGGACAGGACAGCGTCGACCTCGTCAATGCTGGTGGCTTCGCTGATTGCCTGTTCGACTCGTGGGCGCTCATCCTGCCAGGCTTCGGACGATGCGTTGATTCCCTGGTCAAGATGGCCGAGGGCGACTTCACCGTAGCGCTGTGGACTGGGCTCAGTCAGCCAAATACCGAAGTTGGGTCCCCACCTGACGACAGCGACTCCAAGCAGCGCAGCGGCGACAACAATCAGTGCCACCAGGGCGATGACGATTCGTTTGGCAACCGTGGACATGGACTAAGCTCCTCACGTTGACGTGTCGGTCTGCGTTCCATTATGAGGAAGCGGACTCATGCGTGCGAAGACAGCCCCATCTACATTGCGGGGTAGAGCTGACTCTACCCCGCATATGCAGATCGTTGAGCGCCTGTCAGTGCGCGAAGTGACGGGTTCCCGTCATGTACATCGTGATGCCAGCGGCCTGTGCTGCTTCGATCGACTCGTTGTCGCGGATCGATCCACCGGGCTGAACGACAGCTTTCACGCCGGCATCGATCAGCACCTGGAGGCCGTCAGCAAACGGGAAGAATGCGTCCGAGGCTGCAACGGCACCTTCGGAACGGCGCTCCGGCTCGTCAGCGACCACATCGGCTGTGCGTGCACCGCCCGCCGAATCCACCTTGTCAGCAGCGGCGTCACCTGTTGTACGGCCACCCAGCGTGTTCGCGCGTTCGACCGCCAGACGGCAGGAGTCCACGCGGTTGACCTGCCCCATGCCAACCCCGACGCTTGCTCCGTCGTGAACTAGCAGGATTGAGTTCGACCGCACGGCTCGCACGGTGCGCCATGCGAACTCCAGGTCCCGCAGTGTTGCCTCGTCGGCCGGCTTGCCTGCCGCCAAAGTCCAGTTCGCCGGGTCGTCACCGTCAGCGTCAATGTCGTCGCGTTCCTGCACCAGCAGTCCCCCGGAAATCTGCTTGAACTCCAGGGCTCCGCGTACCGGTGGCACTACCTGCAGGATTCGCAGGTTCTTCTTCGTTTCCAGTACTTCCAGTGCGCCTTCGGCGTAGGAGGGCGCCAGGACGACCTCGGTAAAGATCGGTTTGATCTGCCTTGCCAGTTCGACGCTGACCTCACGGTTGACTGCGATCACTCCACCGAATGCTGACACAGGATCGCATGCATGCGCCTTGCGGTGTGCTTCCGCCACATCTGCGCCAATGGCGATCCCACACGGGTTCGCGTGCTTGATGATAGCCACGCACGGCTCGTCATGGTCAAATGCTGCACGCAGTGCTGCGTCACCATCGGTGTAGTTGTTGTAGCTCATCGCTTTGCCATGCAGTTGGCGCGCGTTCGCGATGCCAGGCAGCAGGTCCTGGGTCGTGTCGTCGCCGTCCTGTTCATCGCCTGGTTCGTCAAACTCAACGTCAACTTCGCCCTCGCCCATCAGCTCGACGATGTCGCCGTATACGGCGGCATCCTGATGCGGGTTTTCGCCGTAACGCAAGGTGTGGAGGCGTTCGAAAGCGGATACGAGAACCGGTGGCCACTGTGCGTCATCAACGTCATCGGCTTCAGCCGACTCGTCAACATCAAGGTCAGCATCCAGTTCGTCTTCGAACCAGTCAGCGATGGCGGCGTCGTAATCTGCTGTGTGACGGAATGCGGCCGCTGCCAGTTCGCGACGCTCCTCCAGAGTGAATCCCTCAGAACGTGCAGCGTCGATCACCGCGTCGTATTGCTCCGGGTTGGTAGCAATGGCAACAGAGGGGTGATTCTTCGCGGCAGCGCGCACCATCGACGGGCCGCCGATGTCAATCTGCTCAACACATTCGTCGAATCCTGCGCCCGAGTCAACCGTGTCCTCAAACGGATACAGATTGCATACCACCAGGTCGAATGCTGCGATCCCCAGGTCTTCGAGCTGCTGGCGGTGATCGGCTTTGCGCTGATCAGCGAGAATGCCGGCATGGATCTTCGGATGCAGCGTCTTGACGCGGCCTTCCAGCACCTCGGGGAAACCGGTCACGTCTTCCACGGGCGTCACAGGAATCTTCGCGTCACGGATTTTTTGTGCAGTTGAACCGGTGGACACGATTTCGACGCCAGCATCCGCGAGTGCGCGAGCCAGGTCAACCAGGCCGGTCTTGTCGTAAACGGAGATCAGTGCTCTGCGGATCGGGCGGACATCAACGGGTTCGAGGTTATCCAAACGGACTGACAATTCTTCCTCCAAAGGGGTTCAAGGTCGGTCCTCAGCGCCCAGGCGGGCGGCGCCGTGCGAGGCTGCTTCAGCCGCTTCCCGGTGGTCCTCCACCCTCGCCAGTTGCGGCCTCTTTTAGTGTACGAGGGCGGCGCTGGATATGCGACTAGCTGTGATCTTTCAGATCTTCGTCACTGTTGTCAGTATTGTCTGACACGGCGATGGGTTCCGTGGGCGCAGCGCTGGCTTTGAGTGCTTCCATGCGGGCATCCGGAGCACGCGGAGGAGCGGGCAGTTCTTCTGTCGCCTCTTCTTCCAGCGCCGTTTCCTCTTCCTCCGGCGTCTCTTCGCCGGCTTCATTCAGGTCAGGAGCTGGAAGGGGCGTCTCCCTCGTCGATGACTGGGCGCGATTCTCCTTCCATGCGGCAATACGCGCCTTCGTCCACGCCGTCAAAGCTGCGGCCGCTCGGCGCACCCACGCGATCGTGGTCGGATGTGCTGCCAGGGACACCGCGAGCGCGACCATGCACACTTCCAGTACGACGAACAGCACGCTCCACCACACGCGCGGGCCAACGACACTCAGACGGGTCGACCCCAACGACATGCGCGACGAGGCAAGCCACGCTGCGATGACGAGCGCAGTGATCACGGTGGCCACTCCCATCGCAGCCGCCTGTTTCCACAGGTGCGTTATACGATGCCGCCACGCCGCCCATGCGCCCAGCAGGATTCCCACTCCCACCAACGCCCAGGCCACCCAGTGGCCCGGAGCTGTCTGTGGGACGGCCGCAAGAATCGGGATCGCCGGAATCGGCGCAACAGGTGCGTTCGCCGCTGAATGGAGGGTGTCGGCACCCACGTAGAAACCAGGCCCCGCGATCCACGCCAGTGCGCATGCCATGATCGACGGAGCAAACAAGGCCTGAACAATGTTGATGATGACCGTGTCCTTGGTCGAAGCAAAGAGCAGTTCGTGGATACCGGAGATACGCTGAAGAGAAACAAGGATTGACACGGCGCTCATGATCAGGCTGAACAGCACTGTCAGTGCCACGGCAATGCGACCAAGGCGCAGCCCTGACCACAGCCATGTCAACGATTCGCGCCGTTCAGATGAAATCGTGGGCCATGTCCACGTGTGTCGAGCAGCAACTACCGCCCAGGTCGCTGCCAGAAGCGGAATGACGAGCGCACCGGGCAGTGCGCGCCACACGTTGATGTGAGCCGAGGACGCTCCAGCCGTAATGAGCGCCGTGACTGCAAACGTGGGGACAGCCATCCACTGCGCGGCGGCAGGAAAATCCCGTCCCGGCAGCAGAAGAACACGCAAAATGATGATCAGCAGCGCTCCGAGCAGTGTCGGAATGGCGAGGATGTCGCTCTGCCCCACCGTGATCGGCGCTCCCAGCGTCGCAGCCCAGAGGTCACCACCGACTGCCCGAGCATCGTCCCAGCTGGTCGACGCCAGCCAGGGGTTCTGCGAGACGAACCAGTACCCCACCAGCGTCACGACCATCATGAACGCCCATCCGATCAGGGCCGCCTCAATGCCGGCCAGGCCGGAGCGTGCCCACCCGTCAGGCAGTGCGATGCGGATCGTGCGTCGCCGCACGGCGGTGCGAGTGGTGTGAGGTTCCTCGTCGTGCACCTGAGGTGCCGGGGCCACTCGAATTGGCGAGGGCGCCTTGGCATCTGTCTCGTCGGCTCCGTCAAGGTCGAGGCGTTCAGTTTCTTTTTCCGAATTATCCAATTCGGGTTCATCATCACTGTCTGCCTCATCGTGAGCCGGCCCAAAAATCAGCGACTCACCTGCTTCACGGTCTTCCTCCTCAAGCCACGCGCCAACCACCTCGGTTGGGATCTCATCAGCGGGCAGGTCCGCTTCTGCGCGCTGCCTGTCAGGGCGCTGCGATGGGGAAGAGTCAGGTGAGTGCGTCATCGTTCTTCATCGTCTCGCATCCGCGCCCACACATGGAGGTGCACCGCCGACCATGAGAAAGTTCATTCACGATCAGCGGTGCACGACCGGATGTTATTTCTGCAGAATCTCGCGAGCGATGATGGCAGTTTGGGAAGGTGTACGGCCCACCCGCACGCCGACGGCCTCGAGTGCTTCAGCCTTCGCCGCGGCCGTGCCGGAAGATCCAGACACGATCGCGCCGGCATGCCCCATCGTCTTGCCTTCCGGAGCCGTGAAACCGGCAACGTAGGCCACCACCGGTTTGGTCATGTGTTCGGAAATCCACTGAGCTGCGCGCTCTTCCGCGTCGCCACCGATTTCACCGATCATGACGACCAATTCGGTGTCGGGGTCATTTTCAAAGGCTTCGAGCGCGTCAATGTGCGTGGTGCCAATAACCGGATCACCACCGATTCCCAGGCAGGTGGTAAAGCCGATGTCACGCAGTTCGAACATCATCTGGTAAGTCAGTGTGCCTGACTTCGATACCAGTCCCAGCCGTCCTGGGCCGGTGATGTCTGCCGGGGTGATGCCGACGTTCGACTGTCCGGGGCTGATAATGCCCGGGCAGTTCGGTCCGATCACGCGCACGCCCGCTTCACGTGCGCGGGCCACGAACTCCGTGGAGTCAGCGACCGGGATGCCTTCGGTGATGACCACGACCGTCTCCACGCGGGCATCGACAGCTTCGAGTACAGCGTCTTTCGCAAATGCCGGCGGCACGAAAATGGCGGATACTGTGGCACCCGTTTCCTTCACCGCTTCTGCAACCGTTCCAAACACAGGGATGTCGACAGGGCCGTCGGTGACCTGGTCAGCCATCGGCCCGTATCCCTGGACATCGAATGTCACGGACTGTCCGGCTTTGCGCGGGTTGACGCCGCCGACAATGGCGGTGCCCGAGTTGAGCATGCGCTGGGTGTGCTTGCGTCCCTCTGATCCGGTCATGCCCTGGACGATGACGCGTGAGTGTGAGTCAAGAAAAATCGACATGAGAAGTCTCCTTGTGCTTCCAGGTTTCAGGCCAGCGGGGCGGCCGGATCGGATGTGTCTTCAGGGTCGGGCTCGACGCCGGCAGCCAGCTGCGCCACCATGCGGGCTGCTCCGTCCATGGTGTGTGCCATGTGGACCAACGGGTGACTGGCTTGCTGGAGGATTTCGCGTCCCTCATCAACGCGGTTTCCGTCAAGGCGCACCACCAACGGCTTCGTAGCGTTGTCACCGAGGATCGACAGTGCTTCAACGATACCTTGCGCCACCTGGTCGCATGCAGTGATCCCACCGAACACGTTGACGAACACGGCGCGCACCTGTTCGTCTCCGAGGATGACATCCAGGCCCTTGGCCATCACGTCAGCGGACGCTCCGCCACCGATGTCCAGGAAGTTCGCGGGCTTGACACCGTATTCCTCGCCTGCGAGCGCAACAACGTCGAGGGTGGACATCACCAAGCCGGCACCGTTACCGATGATGCCGACTTCGCCCTGCAGTCGCACATAATTCAAGCCTGCAGCTTTCGCCATTGCTTCGCGAGGGTCTTCAGCTGCAGTATCGATGAACTGTTCATGCTCGGCATGACGGAAGCGCGCGTTGTCATCGAGCGAGACTTTGCCGTCCAGCGCGATGACGTCGCCTTCTGGTGTCAGGACGAGCGGGTTGACTTCCACCAGCGTGGCATCTTCGCCGTGATAGGTGTCCCAGAGCTTGACCAGGACGGGCACGATCTTTTCGAGCGTGTCGCCCTCGAATCCTGCTTGAGTCAGGATGTCGCGCGCAACGTCCTCGTCAATGCCGCGCTGCGCATCCAGGGGAACGCGGGCCAGTGCTTCGGGGCGCTCCTTGGCGAGGGTTTCAATGTCCATGCCGCCTTCACGTGAACACATCGCCAGGTGCTGACGGTTCGCACGATCGAGCAAGATGGAGAAGTAATATTCCTCGGCAATATCGCATCCTGCGGTGATCATCACTGTGTTAACTGTGTGTCCCTTAATGTCCATGCCGAGAATCTTGCTGGCATGTTCGCGGGCCTCGTCGCCGCTGCGAGCCAGTTTGACGCCACCGGCTTTCCCGCGGCCGCCCGTTTTCACCTGCGCTTTCACGACGAGAAGGTCAGCGTTCAACGTGTTCGCAGCGTCAACTGCCTGGTCAGCCTCGGTGATGACGATACCCGGCAGGATTGGCACGTCATGCGATTTGAACAGTTCCTTCGCCTGGTACTCGTATAGGTCCACGCCTGTCTCCTTTTCAGTATTCGCACGATCTTCTTCGACGCCACAAATTACCTTGACATCGAGACATCGCCTTCAGACTACCGTGAAGGAGGCCTTCAGTCCTACCCTTTGGACAAAATTCCTATGAAATCTTCGTCAGCGGAGCCATTCGGATCAGCAGATTCTTCGTCCGGCCGGCAAAGTCAATACGCGCCACGGCCCGCGCCCCACTGTTTTCCACGCTCAGCACGGTGCCACGTCCGAACGTCGCATGCTCGACCACGTCACCGGTCTTCAGTACCAGCGACGTCGTGTCCGAGGGAGGCTCCGCCTGTTGAGCCGGTGGAACTCCCATTCGGACAGCGCGCCGACCCGCAAGGCGAAAAGCAGCGCTCCTCAGATTTGAATGCCCTGACCCGAATGCCGGTGCCGCATCAGCGTCACCGTACCGATCGGTGCGTTGTCGGTGCACCTGACGCAGGCGTTCTGTCGATGTCATGGAGGAGCGCTCATCGATCAGCTCGGGCGGAATGTCATCCAGGAAGCGTGAGGGCGGAAATTCCTGCGGTGTGCCCCAGGCGGAACGCTGCCCCGCCCTCGTCAGGTACAGGCGTGAGCGGGCTCGCGTGATCGCCACATACGCGAGGCGGCGTTCCTCTTCAAGTTCAGCTTCTTCGCCCAGGGAGCGCTGGTGCGGGAAGATGCCATCCTCCATACCGGTGACGAAAACAACGGGAAATTCCAGACCCTTAGCGGTGTGAACGGTCATCAGCGTCAGAAAGCCGCCACGCTCCTCATCGGACGGCACTTGGTCGGCGTCAGCCACCAGTGAGACGCGTTCGAGGTAGTCGAGCAGCGTTCCTTCCGGTTCACTTTGACGGAACGTCGTGGCAGCAGTGTGCAGTTCAGCCAGGTTCTCCACGCGCGATGCATCCTGAGGGTCATCTGAGCGCTTGAGTTCGGCAAGGTAGCCGGAATGGTCAAGGATCTCGTCGAGAATATCGGCTGGCGGCGCGCCGGCCCTGTCCAGTGCGCGTGCGGCTTCAAGCAACCCCCAGAAACCTGCGACAGATGCAGATGCCCGCGGGGTAAGCCCCTGAACGGACGGGACAGGGTCGCCGGCAGATTCCGCTGCTGATTTTTCTTCTGTTTCAGGGATCTCGATCCCTTCCCCTTCACCAGCGGGACTGCCTGCGTGGACCCAGACGTGTCGAATCGCTTCACCCAGCGACACGTTATACAGGTCTGCGTGCGCCAGCAATGCACCCTCGGCGCGCGCACCGATGCCGCGGCGCGGAGTGTTGAGGATCCGCCGCAGCGACACCGTGTCGTCGGGGTTGACCACGGCCTGCAGATAGGCGATCGCATCCTTGATTTCCTTGCGTTCGTAGAAGCGCGTGCCACCCACCAGCCGGTAGGCGATTCCCTGTTGGACCAGGAGTTCTTCCAAGGCACGTGATTGCGCGTTCGTGCGATAAAACACCGCGATGTCACCCTCGTCAATTCCCTGGTCGTGCAGGCGACGGATTTCTTTGATGAGGAAACGCGCTTCGCCATATTCGCTGTCCAGTGCGGCCACCACGATCGGCGCCCCGTCACCGTGAGCGGTCCACAAGTTCTTCGGGCGGCGGCCCTGATTGCGAGCAATGACGGCGTTGGCTGCGGACAAAATGTTCTGCGTGGATCGGTAGTTCTGTTCCAGCAAGATCGTGCGGGCACCGGGAAAATCGCGTTCGAATTCTTCGATGTTGCGGATCGTGGCGCCGCGAAACGCGTAGATCGACTGGTCCGAATCACCCACAACTGTCAGCTCCGCGCTGTCGACACCGTCATCGCCACTGCCGGTGAGCAGTCGAACCAGCACATATTGCGCGTGGTTCGTGTCCTGGTATTCGTCGACCAGGATGTGACGGAAACGTCGGTGGTAGTGCTCAGCGACGGCGGGTTTGTCGCGCAGCAGGGTTACTGTGCGCGAAATCAGATCATCAAAATCGAGGGCATTAGCCTGGCGCAGTCGTTTGTCGTATTCGACATACGCTTCCGCCACAACCTGCGAGATCGGATCGTTGGGCGCATTCGCCTCGAACTGGGCGGGAGCGACCAGCTCATTCTTCAGGTCAGAGATTCGTGCGGCCACCATTTTCGGCGTGAAGCGTTTGACATCGACGTTGGCGGCTTTGAGCACCATCTGTATCAGGCGCTGCGAATCTTGCGCATCGTAAATCGTGAACGTTGATGTCAAGTCTGCCGCAGCGTGTTCCTTGCGCAGGATCCGCACACACGCCGAGTGGAATGTGGACACCCACATGGATCTTGCCGCAGGCCCAATCAGGTTCGCCACGCGTTCACGCATCTCAGCTGCCGCTTTGTTCGTGAAGGTGATCGCCAGGATTTCACTGGGGCGTGCGCGCCCCGTTTCCAGCAGGCAGGCGATGCGATGGGTCAGCACACGCGTCTTACCTGACCCGGCACCAGCCAGAATCAAAAGGGGACTGC
This sequence comes from Pauljensenia sp. UMB10120, assembly GCF_030212035.1. Classification (NCBI taxonomy): domain Bacteria; kingdom Bacillati; phylum Actinomycetota; class Actinomycetes; order Actinomycetales; family Actinomycetaceae; genus Pauljensenia; species Pauljensenia sp. UMB10120. The sequence goes on from NZ_JASODH010000008.1 coordinate 107,816, forward strand.
CCTCGTGGGTGACGGCGTCGCGTTGCTGATCGTTCAGCCCGCCCAGCAGCGCATCGACATCTGTGTCATTGACGAGGGCGGCGTCAGGCTCCGTTGCGGTCTGGGTGAAGCCCAGGTCCGGAAGGGCGATACGTGGCCGTCTGGTTGAAAAATAACGCTGATTCATCGACTCCACTGTAGGGCATCGCACGGGCATTTCCGTACCCGCGCGATGCCCAGGGCGGATGTGACAGCGATCTTAGGCGCGGTGGCGACGCATCGTCAGCGCAGCTCCCACGCCGGCAAGGACCAGGGCAGCAATCGCAACTGAATCGGTGGCACCTGTCCGCGCGATCTTACCGGTCTGAGGGGCACCTGCTGGCGCCTTTCCCTCCTCGACGGGACGCTGGGCGGCCGGGCAGGAGACGCGCACAACCAGGCCATTGGTCGCTGTGACAACATCACCGGCATCGGTCGACACGGTCAGTGGCAGCTCGACTACCTGTCCGGGGGTCGCCGAGCAGTCAGCCTGAGCAGTCAGTTCAACCTGAGCCTGACCTGCACCATCAGTGGTGATGATGCTGGCCTCCGTATTGGCCTGAGGTTCGACCAGTGAGTTATTCACCTTGGCGGTTGCCTTCTGGCTTCCTGCACTCACGGTGACCGTGTCGGTGATTCCCGGGCCTTCACTGAAGGACAGTCCACGCAGGTCGATCGAGATAACCGAGTTGTTCGGCACCGCCTCACCTGACAGTGACAGGCCGACTGATCCTTTAAGTGCTCGAGGGGCCAGTTCCCCCTCGTGAGCCTTGAGGTACTCATTGAAGTAATCCCTGTCGAGTCCCTGTGAAATGACCGGTTCACCGCCGTTGGTCAGGGCGTCGAAGCTGTCACCGCCACTAAGCAGGAACGTCACCGACCCCACCGTGTAGGAGGCGGACTCGTCGATCGGAGCTCCGTTGACGAGGACGGATGTGATGCGCTCACCGTACGGTTTGGCGGGATCATAGGTGTAGGAGACATTGGAGGAAAGGCCAAGCTTGAGCATCGGGCGGGAGTTTTGCGAATTGAGGTTGGTCTTCCACTGTTGTTCAAGTGCCTGCTTAATGTCAGAGCCTTTGAGGGTCACGTATCCAATCTGGTTCGAAAATGGCATGACCGCGAATGTGGAGGCGTAGGTGATTTCGCCCTTGTCATTGGCCTGAAGATCGGCTCGCAGGCCACCGGCGTTGATCATTCCGATGTCCACGGGTTTGCCGTCAGGGGTGGTCACGGCGTGACGCATTGCGTCTGCAGCCAGACCTCCCAGTGTTGATTCGATGCCACGGTTGGATCCGGGGCCGGCCGACTCTCCCTCGGCCTTGTCGAAGACTCCGCGTGAGAACTTCGCGTTGGGAGCGATTGTGGCAACAACGCTCTGGCCTTTTTCTTTCGCCATCTTCTCAGCGTTGGTGACGACGTCCTTGATGTCAGGATCCTCGCCGCACTGCGCGATTTCGCTGGCGGGGATCAGGTCCGCGCTGGATTCAACAACTGTGTTCTTCGCAGTGTCGTACTGGATGTGCAGCACGCCGAGATTGTCGGTGTACGAGCCGGAAGCCACCGCTGAGAGCTTGTTACCTTCGGCTCCATCCACCATGTCGAAGTCGTATGGCACGTGCGTGTCACCACCCATGAGGCCGTCGACATTCTTCCCCATCTTCGGGAAGTTGTTCTTCACGTCGTCGTCAAGCATGGCGATCACAACGTCCGCCTGTCCGCTCGACTTGAGGGAACCTGCAAGGTCGTTAACAGCCGCAATGGGGTCGTCAAATGTCAGGCCCTCAGTGGTTTTGGGTGAGAGCTTGTAGGGAACGTCCTGCGCTATCGCACCAATGAAAGCGACCTTGACACCGGAGGGCGTGCTCACAATCTTCGTGTCACCCAGGTAGGGTACTTCTTCGCCCTGATCATTACGGTAGGTGCCCATCCCTTTGACATTGGCTGCCAGGTAGGGGAACTGAGCCTGGACGAACTGGTCGGCAGCTGAACCGTCAACCCGCTGCTTGAAGACCTCCTGGCCCATGTCGAGTTCGTGGTTGCCGATCGTCGAGGCATCCGGGCGCAAAAGGTTGAGAGCTTCAATTGTGGGATTATCGTTCAACGAGCCGCTGACGTAGGGGCTTGCTCCGATGTTGTCGCCCAGCAGCGTAAACGTCGAGTTTGTGTTGGCTGCACGGGCCTGGTCAAGGTAACAGCCAACAGCGGCAAGACCGGCTTCGGTCACATTCCCGTCCTTCGATACCTGGGAGATATGACCGTGAACGTCTGTAAGCTTGTACAGATCAAGAGTCACAATATTGTTCTGCCTGGCGGCTCGCTCTGACGTGCGCGGCGCCGGTGCTGGTGCTGGTGAGTCAGAAGAAGCCGACATGGGCTCAGCATCTGACTGCGCCGTGTCGGCCTGTGCGGCTACTCCGAAGCCTAAAGTTACAAACGTGCCGGCTGCAATTCCTGCAGCCACGCGACGACGATACGTGGTATTCACCATTGCTCCTTTACGCGGTCACTAGGTGCGTGCACATCGTAACAAGATGACCTACATCACTCCAAGGGGGCAATTGAAGTTGACATTCTCTGAAGTCCGTAGTTTAAGTCACACCATTGAAAGATCGAATACCCCGCTGTAGCCTCTAAGTATGAATCTGGTAGTAGATACCGCTGAGGCGCATAAGGCTGCCAGCGAGGCACATTCAACCGCCGCAAGTATCCGCAGCATCACGCTCAACGCACCACAGGGAACGGGGCGTTCGGACGCTGCCTGTTCATCCTTCACAACAGCGTTGCAGGAAAGCATCGCCGCAGCAGGCAAGCAGGTCGAGACATTCGCGTCGGGCATGGACACGGCGATCAAGACGTTTGTCCACGTTGATACCACACACCAAGGCCGATTTTCCTCAACCTACACGCAGCAGCCCTAAGGGAATGAGACTGAGATGGCAATTGACACCAGCGTCGAAGCTGATCCGTCGCAGATAGATTCATCTGTCGCATCGCTGAACGCAGCAAAAGACTCACTGGATGACTACGTCGATAACCTTTCGGACGTTCGTCGCTCCACCAGTGATGCTCTGGAGGGCGAAACACATGACGCGTCTGTCAACAAGATCAGCACAGCGATAGATTCTCTGCTCGAGTGCGCAAATTCTTTGGGCAGATTCACAACAGCACTGACAACGTTTTCTGGCACTATCAGAGGAATTCGCAACGATTTTGCTCAAGCACGAAGCACAGCATCCGGCAATGGTCTGATCGTCACGGGCGACGTGATCAACGAACCAACTCCGCCCGTTGGCGACCCCAGTCCTGCTGAAATTGCTGAGTACAACAGGAAGGTCACGGCGTACAACGCCGCGGGTGAAACTGCTTACCAACTGCGTCAAAGTGAGCAGGAAGCGCACGAGACAATGGATAGTGCGTGCGAAGACCAACTCAATTTCCTCGAAGAGCTCATTAAGAGCCTTTTCCCACCAGGTCTTGGGTTGGCTCTGGTACCTTGGGCTTTCTCGCGCGCCAAGAACCTTGGTAAAGCCGCACAGTGGCTGCCGATGGACTCAAGATTCCGTTTCGCGCCACGCGGGGCAGGTGGCAAGTTCGTCTCCCCCAAGAGCATGGGCACGTTCGAGCGGCTTTCATCCATGACCAAAGCGAAGAACTGGGTGGCAAAATCGGGTCAGGCAGGAAGTACCGCTGCGAAGATTTCGAAGGGCGCCTCCAAGATTCTTTCGCATCCTGCCACCAAGTGGGTCGGCAGGGGCATGAATGTCCTCAGTGCCGGACTGAAGGGGTACGAGCAATATCAAGCCGATGCCCATAATCCTCAGATGGGTGAAGGCGAGCGTATCGCGCGTGCCGGTACGCGCGCCGCTGTCAGTGGTGTCAGCAGCTGGGCTGGAGCTACGGCTGGCGCGAAGATCGGCGGTATGATCGGAACGTTTGGTGGACCCGTTGGAATTCTCGCGGGCAGCCTCATCGGCGGTGCAATCGGAGGACTTGCGGCATCGAAGTTTGGGGATGCGGTGGGAGACAGTGCACTGTCACTGGTCTCCAAACTATTCCACTGAACTCATGAGTGACGACGGGCTATTTGAAAGGAGGATCCTGGCTTGATTGCCTTGGGATGTATTTTTGGGATCCTGATGGCTGTGATGTGGGCTTTAGCTATGTTCACTGACACATGGCCAGGGCGTTTTTTCCGCAAGCAGGCGCAGTGGCTTGGTTCTAAGAACTCAATAGCCCTTGGCGAGCCTTCGATCGCTCTTTTCTTCTTCGCTGGTTCTTTAGTTCTGGCACTCACAGGCAATCTGCAGGACAGTCAACTTTCCAAACCGCTATCCGCACTCATGCTGGCATTGATTTTTATTCCCATGATTGGCGTCATTCTCAGTTTCTTTAACTTTGATCTTCCCAAACAGATGTATCCCGAATGGCACGAAAAACAGCGCGCTCTGAAAGCCTCGCGCGTGGATCACAGCACTGAGTCCGGTACCGATGCTCAAAGGAGCGATGCACAATGAGTGGCATGACATCTGACAGCTCTCCAACAGTTCACGGGCATGTCGTCAGCGCCCTCCTTCCAGAGGGGTGGACGCAAGTGAAACCCGACAACCCGGCGGGTTCACAGTCTCAGGGAAATGACTCGGCAATCGACTGCATCGCTGCGCAGACGCAGAACAGCGGCGGTGGCGTATACGCACCGAACCTGGTCATCACCGTCGCGTCGGTTCCCAACGACCTGGGCGACCTGGAGTGGCGAGACACCACCACGCACGCATTGCTCAACGAAATCCCAGGGTTCGTCCTGCTGGACCTGTCTGAAGTCGCCACGCAAAAATGGAAGGGTTTCGCGCGCCTGGGGTGCTACATCCTCGATGACGAATCCATCACGATACGTCAGTTCACGTGGCTCGATCCAGACCAGCCGCGCGGTTACACGGCAACACTGTCGTGCGCGACCCGCGACTACGGCGCACACTACGAACTTTTCGAAAACGTTGGTGCAAGCCTTGAGGCGATGCCGGCCGCGCCAACCGACCACTCACGCGAAGGATAGTTTCATGGCAACTGTGCAGGCTACCGCTGGAGGACCCGTCCTCGTCATATCGGAAGACGAATGGAACGAACTGACATCCTTCATCATCAATGGCGAGCCACTGTCAGATGCTGTTCATCATTCACTGGTGGACGCTCATATCCTTGACGAATCGGGCGACCCGACCCCCACAGCTCTGGAGGCACTCAACGCAGCGTACTCGGTGCGCTCACGATTCCAGGCTCTCGACGTTCGCCCCCATTCAGCCCAGGTCGTTGAAGCGTGGATCAGCTCCAGATCAACAACGATCGCCAAGCACAGCAACGACGGCGTTCACCTCTATGCTCTGCCCCCAGAAGAGGTTCCATCCGTTGTCGGACAGTTCCTCGACCTTATGCCTCGCCCGTCTGTTCACGAGGGGCCGATCCTGATGAGTGTGGAGCTGCTAGAAGGGCTGTACTCGGCAGACAGCACTCGGTGCGACCAGGTGCTGAAAGGTGCTGCTCAGGCTGGAGGGGATGACAGCGCGCTGGCTCGCGAAATCCAGTCTGGCCAGTGGACTCTGAACTTGCTGACAACTGACACACTTGCCGCAATGAACGACGGTGGGGAGGATCTCAGCACCGCAGGAGTGCGCCAATGGGAAACGACAGACATGATCATCACGCTGGGTGTCCCCTCGTGTCTGTATGCCATTGTCGTCGTGCCTGAGGAGGCACAGGCCGAGCTTGGCCTGTCGGAACCCGCACTTTTCGTGGACCCCACCACTGCCCCACCCGTGTGGTCAACCATCACGCAGTGGCTTTTCGCGTAGCCACTAGTCAGATCAAGTGACGCTGAGCCGCCCACCGGGTCAGTTCATTGCGGTTCGACAACTGCAGTTTGCGCAACACCGCTGACACGTGTGTTTCCACGGTTTTCACTGAGATAAACAGCTCGGCTGCAACTTCCTTGTACGTGTAGCCACGCGCAATCAAGCGCATGACTTCCTGCTCGCGCGCTGAAAGCAGATCCAGTTCGTCCTCGTGGGCCGCCACCTCACGCGTGCCGAACGCGTCAAGCACGAAACCTGCCAGGCGGGGCGAAAATGCCGCGTCCCCGCTCGCAACGCGTTTAATGGCTTCCAGCAGGTCGCCAGGTGAAATCGACTTTGTGACATATCCGCGAGCGCCTGCTCTGATCACGCTCACCACATCCTCGGGCGAATCTGACACCGACAGTGCCAGGAAGCGCACCTGCGGGATATCTGCGCAACGCGCCACGACTTCCGCGCCACCACCACCCTGCCCGCCCGGCAAGTGGACATCCAGCAGTGCCACGTCAGGCTGCAGATCACGGCAGGCCGCAACAGCGCCGTCCACATCAGCGGCCTGGCCCACCACGGTCAGGTCAGCGCCCGATTCTTCCAGTTCGGAGCGCACACCTGCTCTCACCAGAGGATGGTCATCGATGACGACGATGCGAATACTCACCAGTTCTTCCCTCTCAGTTTTCAGTGGTCTCCGAGGGCGCAGCGTCGCCCTCGTCGATGGGGACATTCATGTGGATCTCGGTACCAGATGACAGGCGACGGATCGTCACCGTGCCGCCGACCCGGTCGATTCTGCCGATGATGGAGTGTCGGATGCCGTGGCGATCGTCAGGGATTGTGTCCAGGTCGAAGCCCTCGCCCTGATCTTTCACGTAGACATCAAGGCTGATTGAGCCGACTTCCGCGTAGATGGTGACCGGTGGGCGACCATGACGCACAGCGTTCGTGGCGGCCTCCGTGGTGGCGGCAACCAGGGCGAGGGCCTGAACGGTGGGCACGCAATCTCCCACGCTTACTACCTCGATCGGGACGCCGTAGCGGGATTCGACGTTCTCAACGGACTCGCGAAGAGCTGCGGCAAAGGAGTCGGACACTTCGTGGTGACCCGTGTACAGCCAGGATCGCAGTTCGCGTTCCTGACGCAGCGCCAATGCTGAGACGCGGGTCGGATCCTGGGCGTGAGCGCGTATCAGTGTCAGCGTCTGCAGGACTGAATCGTGCAGGTGAGCGGCAATATCTGCGCGTTCGGCGTCGCGCACCTGCTGTTCACGTGTCGCTGACAGGTTCGTTGAGGCCCGCAGCCACAGCGGAGCAACCGCGAAGATCAGTCCACCGATCAGCACCACGCCGACGAACAGGGAGCGAGTCACCAGGAAACGTGACGTGCTGCCGAAGAACAGGGCGAAAATGCCGAGCAGGAAGAATGCGACGCCGGCGGCGATCAGTACGATGTTCAGCGCGCTGAGTTTCTTGCGGCGCGAGGCGCTCTGGCTCCACACCAGTGCCAGTCCGACGATGGAGGCGAGTATGGCGGGGATGTCAACGGCCTGGGCGACGTTGAGTACCACGAGGATCGCCAGAACAGTGGCGAGGCCGATCGCGATCAGTCCGGCGGCAAGCAGCTGGGCGGATACGCCTTTGGATCGGGCTGAAAAGGTCGATCGCGTCAAAGGGGTGGCGAGCGCGCCATCTGATCGGCTTGTGCGCCTGCCGCGGTCCACCTGCATGGTGACGGCGAACCAGACGTACAGGAGAATGCCGATTCCCACCGTGCACAACAACAGGCAGATCGCGCGGACGGTCCATACATGTAATCCGATATGGACGCTAATGCCGGAGCAGACGCCGGCCAGGATCGGACGCGGCATGGCCTGTGAGGAATGTGTGGCGCGGATCAGCGGTGGACGTGAGGAGTCATGGCGGGCAGGCGGAATCCACCCGTTGTCGCGCTCACGATTGGCTGCTGTCACTGTTCTATCTTGGCATCAAAACCGCTCCGGACCGTGATTCTCAGCTTCTTTTCAGGGGGGAATCAGGGCTCTCCCCGATGGATGTGAACGACTCAGTCTGCCACAGTAGTTTCATGAGTTATTCAGCAGGCGCACCCTTCACCGATCCCGGGTCCTCATCGTTTTTCGATTCCATCCGTCGGTCAGGCTGGTTTCGCGGTGAGGATCGCCTGGTCGGAGGCGTATGTGCCGGCATGTCTGCGCGCACTGGCTGGAATCTGGCATTCGTGCGAGCAATGGCGATTGTTCTGGGATTGCTGTGTTCCGTTTTCATCTTGCCTGCCTATGGACTGGCGTGGGCTTTCCTGCCTGAGTACCGCGACGGCCGTATTCACTGTGAACAGCTGATCCGATTCGGCACATTCGATGTGGGGTTTGCGGGCGCACTGGTGACAACTCTGGTCGGACTGGCTTCCAGTGCTGCAGTGCCGTGGATCTACCCACTCGTCATTCTTGGCGCGATCATCCTGACCATTATGGCGATTGCCGGTGCGGTGCAGTACACGCGTAACCATCAGAAAGGCGCGCTACCACATGTGCCACCATCCAGCTATGTCCCCGCCAGCGCTCCTCGGCCTGTGAGTGCGCCAACACCATCTCCTGCCACCGGCACGCCGAACAATCCGTGGACGGTGCCACCTGCGCAGCGGCCGGCCTCGCCCTCTGTGCCGATGCCGGCGAACCTGGCCATTACCGGCCTCATTGTCCTTGCTCTTGCAGCAGCGTGCGCGTTGGTCGTTCAGGAAGGTCTGGGCGGCGTGGATGCGGTACGCGTGTTCGTGGTTCTGACAGCGAGCGTTCTCGTGGGGCTCGGCATAGTCCTTGCGTTCACGGCTTTTCGAGGGCGTCGCGCGCCATGGCTGATCTGCCTGTCCGTTCTTGTGGCAGTATGCTCTCCACTTGTACTGGCTGTGGGCTACACCGAATACGAGCAGGAGCAATACCTGCAGACCCTGGAGAGCGAAGAACCGGGCATGGCAGAGGCAGACACAGCCGTGACATACGACTGGACTGCGACGCAATTATCCGACACTGGTTCAATCACTCTGGATCTTTCGCAGGCGCCGGCAGATGTGCTCAAGACGATACGTCTGGACGATATTGGTGGCGATGTGACGATCGTGATGCGTCAAAATCAGCCGGTGGGGTTTCATCTGTATAGCTCGGTCGGTCTGATCCGCTCGGACTACTGGCTGGATGCACAAGGAGGCCGGGTGTCCAGCCCATGGATTCCGGAAGTGCAGTTCGTGTCAGAGGAACTGGCATTCCGCAATGATTTTTGGTCTCCTCAGCACGGGATCAACCTGGAAATCACCAATGTGTACGGCAGCGTCACCATCATCGAGTCTGCGCCTGCAGATATCTCCGGTGACACGATCCAGAGCGGCGACCTGTCTCAAAGCGGCGCACAGTCAGGAGACACTGCTCAATCATCTTCACGCAGCAATGGATAAGGATGCAGCAATGAGCGACGAATCAACACCAGAGAAGACCGACACTGAGGCGCTGCCCGACAGCGCGGACTGGCGCTCTGCCGAGCAAGGCGAAAATCCTGCGGCACCCGCGTTGCCGCCCCCGCCGCCACCGTCGGTCAACGTTGGGCAGCTCATCTGGGCGGCAATTATCATCATGACAGGAGTCCTCGTGTTCATCGTGGGAATTCATTCCACGGTCAACATGTCAATCCTGCTCATCGGATCACTGATCCTACTGGGCCTGGGACTGATCGTCGCGGCAGTAGTCACGGCACGTAAAGAGGGCCGCTAGCTACGCGGCACTGTCAGGCGTGAGCCCGCTCCAGCTCCTCGTCGACAATGGCGTCGTCAAGCTTACGGAAGACGGGCGCGGGTTTGGCGATCGGACGGCCGACCTCAATATCATGGCGCTTCCACTCAGGAACATGCGTGTAGTCGCCGGTCAGAATCGGGTAGCGTCGCGGTGAGCCATCCTCGTTCGTCACGTCCAGATCTTCAACCTCATCGATGCGCGGCATGGGGGCGATGGTGCCCTCGCCGCCCATCACGGTGTCCACGTCGTTGGCTGAATGCGGCAGGAACGGGCTGAGCATAATGTTCAGGTCGCTCACCACCTGCGCCAGTGTCCACAAGATTGTTGCCAGACGAGGGCGCTCCTCCTCGGCCTTCAACTTGAACGGTGCCTGATCAGTCACGTACTTGTTCGCCAGGCCGACCAGGTGCATTGCCTGGCCCAGCGCGGCTTTCTGATGATGCGTGCGGATGAGCGAGCCGACCTCATCAAAGCCGGCTTCAACTGCGTCCAGCAATGCGCGGTCATCGTCGGTGAGTTCTCCGGGCTGCGGGATTTCACCAAAGCGCTTGTGGATCATCGATGCGGTGCGGTTGACCAGGTTGCCCCACCCTGCCACCAGCTCCGAATTGGTTCGGCGCACGAACTCCGTCCACGTGAAGTCCGCGTCGGATGTTTCCGGGCCGGCCGCGCTGATGAAATAACGCAGCGCGTCAGGCTGGTAGCGGCTGAGCATGTCTCGCACGTAGATGACAATGCCGCGTGAGGAGGCAAACTTCTTGCCTTCCATGGTGAGGAACTCAGACGAGACCACTTCTGTGGGCAGGTTCAAATGTCCGAGGTCGCCCGGCTCGCCACCCTTCGCACCTTCACCGTTGTATCCGAGCAGTTCAGCCGGCCAGATCTGCGAGTGGAAGACAATGTTGTCCTTGCCCATGAAGTAGTAGGACAGCGCCTCCGGGTCGTTCCACCATTTGCGCCACGCGTCAGGATCGCCGCTTCGGCGCGCCCACTCGATCGATGCGGACAGGTAGCCGACGACCGCGTCAAACCAGACGTACAGGCGCTTGGAGGGCTGGTCTTCCCACCCTGGAACCGGGATTCCCCAGTCAATGTCGCGAGTCATGGCACGCGGCCGGATTTCCTTGAGGAAGTTCTGAGAGAACTTGATGACGTTCGGACGCCACGTGCCGGACTCTTCACGCTCATCCAGCCACTTCGACAACGCAGCGGCCAGGGAGGGCAAGTCGAGGAAGTAGTGGTCCGTGGAGACGAACTCGGGTGTCTCACCGTTAATGCGTGAATGCGGGTTGATCAGATCTGTCGGGTCAAGCTGGTTGCCGCAGTTGTCGCACTGGTCGCCGCGCGCTCCCTCGGCCCCACACAGTGGGCACGTGCCCTCGATGTAACGGTCCGGCAAGGTGCGTCCCGTCGAGGGAGAGATTGCGCCTCGCGTGGTTTCCACCAGCATGTAGCCGTTGTCTCGGACAACCTCAAACATGGCGCGCACAACGTTGTAGTGATTACCGGTGGTGGTGCGCGTAAACAGGTCGTAGGACAGGCCCAGTGCCTGCAGGTCTTCGACAATCAGGCGGTTATTGCGGTCGGCAAGTTCGCGGGCGGTGACGTGTTCCTGGTCAGCCGCCACCAGGATCGGTGTGCCGTGCTCGTCCGTTCCCGACACCATCAGGACGTCGTGCCCCGCCATTCGCATATAGCGGGAGAACACGTCAGAGGGAACACCGAAACCAGCAACATGACCAATGTGGCGCGGCCCGTTAGCGTAGGGCCACGCGACGGCAGACAGAATACGACTCATACCCTTAGCCTAGACTGATTTTCCGCCTGTGAGGAACGGGCCGGGGCCGGTCGTGACCTAAAGCCCATCCGACAGGCGCGTCAGTTCGTCAATCTCCTCCTGGCTCAACTCCACGGAGCTGGCCTGCATGATGCCTTCGAGCTGCCCGAGGTTACGTGCCGAGGCGAGCGGTGCAGCAATGGTGGGCTGCGCGATCAGCCAGGCGAGGGCGACAGCAGCCGGTGCCACATCCTTATCGCGGGCAATGCGCGTCACCGCGTCAACCACGTCGAACGCCTGAGCGGACACGTACGGAGCCACCATTCCGGCTCGGTCGCCTTCCAGCTTGTCGCCGCGGTGATACTTACCGGTCAGGAAACCGGAAGCCAGCGAGAAATAAGGGAAGACACCCAGGTTCCATTCGCGCGCAATGTCAAGGCGCTCTGATTCAAATTCGGCTCGGTGGACGACATTGAAGTGCGGCTGCAGGGCGATCGGCATGTGGTAGTCATATTCGCACGCACTTCATGCCTGTCGGTTCGCACTTTCGCTGCCGTACATCTACAGTTAAGACCAACCCACAAAGGTGCGCATATGCACCGAATCATGAGGAGGAACCGTGTCCCGCGCGCTCATCATCGTCGATGTCCAACCGACATTCTGCGAAGGCGGTGAACTCGGAGTCGAGGGCGGCAACGCGGTTGCGCAGCGTATCGCCGTTTTTGTGAGCAGCCACCCGGATACGTACGACCTCATTGCGACCACCCAGGACTGGCACATTGACCCAGGTGCGCATTTTTCCGACGAGCCGGATTTCGTCGACTCGTGGCCGCCTCACGGTGTTGCCGGCACACCGAATGCGGAAGTCCACCAGGCACTCAGTGATGTTCCCGTCGACATTGCCGTCAAGAAGGGCCAGTACGAGGCTGCTTATTCAGGGTTCGAGGGTGTCGCAGACGATGGCACCACCCTGGCCGACGCACTTCACCACGCGGGGATCACTGACGTGGATGTGGTGGGACTGGCTGAGTCTCATTGCGTGTGCGATACGGCAATCGATGCGGTTCGTGAGCAGTTCACGGTTCGCGTGTTTTCAGATTTGACGGCGCCGGTGAGCGAAGAGCTTGGTGTCAAGGCTCGTGAACGCATGAACGACGAGGGCGTGCAGCAGCTCGCATCCACTGCTGCGACGTTCTAGCCGCGCGGCCGCGAGGCCTCCTACCGAGCTTTCAGCGCTTCCCGGTACAGGTCATTGCGGCGCGCACCCGTTGCTTCCGCGACCTGAGCGGCAGCGTCTTTCAGGCGCATACCTTCGTCAACAAGGGCAAGGACGGCCTGCACATGGTCCCGTGCGTTCACGCTCTGAGAGGCGCCTTGAACGACAATGGTGATCTCACCGAGCACGTCGCCCTGCGTAGCGTCGACCAGTTCCGCCAGGGTTCCGCGCATGATTTCTTCGTGCACTTTGGTCAGCTCTCGGCACACGACCGCGCGCCTGGCGCCACCGAAGTGCTCAGACATCAACGACAGCGTGGCATGAACCCGGCGCGGTGATTCGAAGAAAATCAGAGTATGCGGGTCGCGTGCCAGTTCCTTGAGGGTGCGCTCAGCTTCTCCCTGTTTGCGTGGCAGGAATCCTTCAAAGGCGAAGCGGTCTGATGGCAGACCCGACACAGCGAGGGCCGTTACTGGAGCGGAAGGGCCTGGCAGGGCGGTGACGCGTACTCCCTCGTCAATAGCTCCGTGAACGATGCGATAGCCCGGATCGGAGACTGTCGGCATGCCGGCATCGGAGACGACGAGGATGCGTGCACCTGATTTTGCCTGGCTGATGAGTGCGCCCGCGCGCTCGCCCTCGTTGTGGTCGTGGAGGGCGAGGATGGATCCTGCAATGTGGACACCGAGGCGCGAGGCCAATGCACGGACTCGGCGCGTGTCTTCGGCGGCAACGACATCTGCCTGCTGGAGGGCTGCGCACAGCCGAGGCGACGCGTCGTTGACATCGCCGATCGGTGTTGCGGCCACAATAATGCACGAAGCTGGTAGGGACTGGTTCTCATTCACGAGACCATTGTGCCCTACCAGCTCGAATTACGACGTGAAGTTCTTACTTGGCTTCTGCCTGGGGATCCTCGGCGCCCGCTTCGTCCTTGTGGCCGATCTTGCTGGAGATCGCGTCGCGCGCTGAGTCGATCTTGTCGTCGTACTGGTGGTCGGTGGCGTTCTTGGCTGATTCCGACACGTTGTTCAGCACATCGTCTGCCTTGCCGGAGTTCTGCACCGCGTCGGTCGCCTTGTTCTTCAGATCGTCAAAGTTCATGTCTGTCTCCATTCGTTGTCGGTGGCTTTAATGCCGATCTCATAATAGCTATTCGCCGCGGCGTATGTGATGTGAAACATGAAATGCTGGTTGACTGGGTATCCGGTCGGTCGGCCCCGCTGGGTGTGCGGGCTTGCGTGTGCGCGTAAAAAGGGGGGGGTGGGGTACGTGCCTGTCTCCAGGCCTGTACCCCACCCCCAACTCACGGTTGATTGCGGCAGTGTCTTACT